>DATKCQ010000139.1:0-3453 GCA_035513135.1 Thermohalobaculum sp. | reverse complement strand
CTGATCCTGCGCTCGGAGGCGCATCTGTGCCTGAGCCGCGCGGCGGCGTGGGGTGACGAGGCGCGCGAAGTGCTGGAGGCATTGTCAGCGCGGCTCGGGACGGCGCTCGAACTCTGATGGTTGGCGCGAGAATGGCGGGGTGAACCCCGCCACCTTGCAAGCCGCCCGGCACCCTACATCCGCTTGCGCCCCGCCAGTGCCGCCGAGAGGGTGCCGTCGTCGAGATAGTCGAGCTCGCCGCCCACCGGCACGCCCTGGCCGAGCGAGAAGACCTCGACGCCCGTGCCCTCGAGATACTCGGCGATCACATGCGCCGTGGTCTGCGCGTCCATCGTGGCGGCGAGCGCCAGGATCACCTCGCGCACGCCCTCCGTGCGCGCCCGCTGCGCCAGGTCGGGGATGCGCAGCATGGCGGGCGTCACACCGTCGAGCGCCGAGAGCAGCCCGCCGAGCACGTGGTAGCGGCCGCGGAACACGCCGGCCCGCTCGAGCGCCCAGAGGTCGCCCACGTCCTCCACCACGCAGATCGCCGAGGCGTCGCGCCGCGGGTCGCGGCAGATGGCGCATTCGGGCTCGGTGGCGAGGTTTCCGCA
Organism: Thermohalobaculum sp.; assembly: GCA_035513135.1. Classification (GTDB taxonomy): domain Bacteria; phylum Pseudomonadota; class Alphaproteobacteria; order Rhodobacterales; family Rhodobacteraceae; genus Thermohalobaculum. Next base: position 2,860 of record DATKCQ010000139.1, on the reverse strand, counting down.
GAGCCGGCAGGTGGTCACCCGCTCGCCCACCTCGGCCATGGCCTGCGCCAGCGGGACCAGGAGCGCCTCGCGGCGCCTGACCAGCGCCAGCACGGCGCGCCGGGCCGAGCGCGGGCCGAGACCCGGCAGCTTCGCCATCAGCTCGATCAGCCGCTCGATCTCGGCGCCGCCACCGGTCATCCACCCCGCTCCCCCTGAATTCGTGCGCCCGGGACTCCGTGTGCCCCCGGCACGCCTCAGCCGAAGGGCAGCTTCATGCCCGGCGGCAGGGGCAGGCCCTCGGTGACCTTCTCCATCTCCTTCTGGCCCTGCTCGCGCGCCCGGCGCGAGGCGTCGTTGACGGCGGCGACGATCAGGTCCTCGAGCACCTCCTTCTCGTAGGAGCCGTCGAGCAGGGCCGGGTCCACCTTCAGCCGACGCACCTCGCCCTGCGCGGTGGCCACGGCACTGACCATGCCGGCGCCGGCCGAGCCCTCGGCCTCGATGGCGGCGATGCGCTCCTGCGCCTCGGCCATCTTCTGCTGCATCTCCTGGGCCTGCTGCATGAGCTTGCCGAAGTCGCCCAGCCCCTTCATCATCAGTTGTCCTCCTCGAACGGGTCGCCGGTCTCGATCAGATCGTCCCCAACCAAATCGTTCTCGGCCGCGCCATCCGCAAGATCCCCCTCGCCGACCTCGGCCGCGCGCCCGCCCAGCGGCCGCACGTCGCGGATCTCCGCGCCGGGGAACGTCTCGAGCGCCGCCAGCACCAGCGGGTGCCCGGCGGCGCGCGCCGTCTCGCCGGCGCGTGCCTGCGTGCGCGCCTCGGCGATGCTCGGCTGGCCCGGCGCGTCGCTGACGGCGACGCTCCAGCGCGCCCCGGTGAGCGCGCCGAGCCGCTGGCCGAGCCGCCCCGCGAGGTCCGCCGGCGCGTCCGGGCCCGGGTTGAACTCGATCAGCCCGGGGCGGTAGCGCACCAGGCGCAGATGCGCCTCGACCTCGTGCAAGAGCTTGATGTCGCGCGTCTCGCGCAGCAGCGCCGCCACGTCCTCGAGCCGGGCATAGGCCGCGAGCCCGGCCCCCGGCTGCGCCGCCGGGGCGGCCCCCGCAGCGGCAACGGAGGCGCCGCCTGCCACCGCGCTCAGCCGCGCCGAGGCTCCGCCGTTGCCACCATTCCCCCCGCCGCCGCGCGGCCCGGGCGGCGCCGCCCCGCCGGCGGCGCCGTCCTCGGTCAGGCGGCGCACCAGCTCCTCGGGCGGCGGCAGGTCGGCGACGTGGGTCAGCCGGATCACCGCCATCTCGGCGGCCATCATCGCGGTCGGTGCCACCGGCAGCTCCTCGATGGCCTTGAGCAGCATCTGCCAGGCCCGCGTCAGCACGCGCATCGACAGCCGCGCCGCCAGGTCCGTGCCGCGCGCCCGCTCGTCGCTGGAGACGGTCGGGTCGGCCGCCGCCTCCTCGGAGATCTTGAGCACCGAGATCCAGTGCGTCAGCTCGGCGAGGTCCCTGAGCAGCACCGCCGGGTCCGCGCCTTGCGCATACTGCGCCGACAGTTCCTCGAGCGCGCCGCGCGCGTCGCCGCGCATCACCGCCTCGAACAGGTCGATCACCCGGCCCCGGTCGGCGAGCCCGAGCATCGCGCGCACCTCGGCCGCGCCGATCCCGGCCCCGTCGTTTGCGCCCCTTTCGTCCGCGCCCCCGTGTCCCAGCGCGATCGCCTGGTCGAGCAGCGACAGCGCGTCGCGCACCGAGCCCTCGGCCGCCCGCACGATCAGCGCCAGCGCCTCGCCCGAGACCTGCGCGCCCTCCTTCGCGGCGATGCCGCCCAGATGCGCCAGCATCATTTCCGGCTCGATGCGGCGCAGGTCGAAGCGCTGGCAGCGGCTGAGCACGGTGACCGGCACCTTGCGGATCTCGGTGGTGGCGAAGATGAACTTCACGTGCTCGGGCGGCTCCTCCAGCGTCTTCAGGAGCGCGTTGAAGGCCGAGGTCGAGAGCATGTGGACCTCGTCCACGATGTAGACCTTGTAGCGCGCGGCCGAGGCGCGGTAGCGCACCGAGTCGATGATCTCGCGCACGTCGCCGACGCCGGTGTTCGAGGCCGCGTCCATCTCGAGCACGTCGACGTTGCGGCCCTCGGCGATGCTGACGCAGGCCTCGCATTCGCCGCAGGGGTCGATGGTCGGGCCATCGTCGCGCGTGCAGTTCAGCCCCTTGGCGATGATCCTCGCCGTGGTGGTCTTGCCCACCCCGCGCACGCCGGTGAGCATGAAGGCGTGGGCGATCCGGTCGTGCCGGAACGCGTTGGTGAGGGTCTTCACCATCGCGGCCTGGCCGATCAGGTCGCTAAAATGTCCCGGGCGGTATTTTCGCGCCAGCACCTGGTAGGGCTGCGCCGTCTCCCCCGGGGGCGAATCCGGGGGCGAATCCGGGGGCGAATCGGTCGGCGGGGGAGATCTCTCGTTCATCAACCGTGTCCGGGGTGCCGCCGGGTCGGGCCTGCTGGCCGGGTCCGCCCAGCTATAGCGGGGGCGGGCGCCGCCGGCAAGGAAGCCCCTCAGACCGCCGAGGCCAGCATCGCCGCGCCGCCGATGACCAGCACCGCGCCCGCGAACCGCGCCACCCATGCCCCGTGCGGCATGAGCTTCTCGGCCAGCACGAGGCCGGCCAGCCCGGCGATCCAGTAGAGGTTCATGATGCCGCCGGCGAACAGCAGCGCCATCAGCGCCCAGCAGCAGCCGAGGCAGTAGGCGCCGTGCTCGGCCCCCATGCGGAAGGCGCCCCGGGCGCCGGGTCGGTGATGCGCCGCCAGCCAGTGCGCCGGGCTGCGGCAATGCGCCAGGCAGGCGTGCTTGAGCCCGGTGAACTGGTAGAGCCCCGCC
>DATKCQ010000138.1:0-32148 GCA_035513135.1 Thermohalobaculum sp. | reverse complement strand
GTAGACCTCGCCGAGCCGCGCCAGGGCTTCGGCGAAGGCCGGGTCATTGGCCTCCTCGCCCGGGTGGAAGCGGGTGTTCTCGAGCAGCAGCACCTCGCCCGGGGGCAGCGCGCCGGCCGCCGCCTCGGCTTCCTCGCCGATACAGTCGGAGGCGAATTGCACCGGCACGCCGAGCGTGTCCAGCAGCGCCGGCATCACCACCTCGAGCGACATCTCCGGCACGCGCCTGCCCTTGGGCCGGCCGAAATGCGCGAGCAGGACCGGCCGGCCGCCGCGCTCGAGGATCTCGTGCACGGTCGGCACGATGGCACGCAGGCGCGTGTCGTCGGTCACGCGTCCCTCGCGCACCGGCACATTGAGGTCGACGCGCACCAGCACGCGCTTGCCCGCGAGATCGAGGTCGTCGAGGGTGGGGTAGGTCATTCCTGCTCCCCCGGGGCGCTGCTCAGTCCAGCATCCCCATCGCCACGGCGACGTCGGCCATGCGGTTCGAGAAGCCCCACTCGTTGTCGTACCACGCGAGCACGCGGCAGAACGTGCCGTCCATTACCCTGGTCTGGTCCATGTGGAACACCGAGGAGTGGCTGTCGTGGTTGAAGTCCATGGAAACAAGTGGTTCGTCGGTAAAGCCGAGAATTCCCTTTAGCTCCTGCCCGGCCGCCGAGCGGATCGCGTCGTTGATTTCCTCGGGGCTGGTCTCGCGCTTCGCCAGGAACTTGAAGTCGACCACCGAGACGTTCGGGGTCGGCACCCGGATCGCCACGCCGTCCAGTCGCCCGTCGAGCTCGGGCAGGACGAGGCCCACCGCACGCGCCGCCCCGGTCGAGGTCGGGATCATCGACATCGCCGCGGCGCGGCCGCGGTAGAGGTCCTTGTGCAGCGTGTCGAGGGTGGGCTGGTCGCTGGTGTAGCTGTGGATCGTGGTCATGAAGCCCTTGTCGATGCCGATCGCCCTGTCGAGCACATAGGCCACCGGGGCGAGGCAGTTGGTGGTGCACGAGGCGTTCGAGACCACCTTGTCGTCCCTGGTCAGCGCGCGATGGTTCACGCCATAGACCACGGTCCGGTCGGCGCCGCCCGCCGGCGCCGAAATCAGCACCCGCCGCGAGCCGTTCTCCAGATGCGCCGCCGCCTTCTCCTTCGAGGCGAAGATGCCGGTGCACTCGAGCGCCACGTCGACCCCCTCCCAGGGCAGCTCCCCGGGGTTGCGGATCGCGGTCACGCGGATGGGGCCGCGGCCGGCGTCGATGCTGTCGCCCTCGACCGTCACCGTGCCGGGGAAGCGCCCGTGCACCGAGTCGTAGCGCAGCAGGTGGGCGTTGGTCTCGACCGGGCCGAGGTCGTTGATCGCCACCACCTCGATATCCGTGCGGCCCGTCTCGATGATCGCGCGCAGGATGTTGCGCCCGATGCGCCCGAAGCCGTTGATCGCGACCTTCACAGCCATGTCATGCTCTCCTCTCGATGCCGCCGCGGCGGGCGGGCGCCCGCCCGATGCTCTGGGGCGGGCTTATACAGGGCAGGGGATGCCGGTCAATCGGGAGGGACAACCGGGTTTCTCCGGCCGGCCGCGCGCCGCGAGAATTCCGGTGAAAGGCGGCCCCCGATGCATTACGCTGGCAGCGGTTCGCTCAGGGAGGGCGGTCATGTTCAATCCGACTTCGGTCGTGGCGTCGGCCTTTGCCGACTACCTCTCCGACCTCTATCTCCAGCACTTCTCCGAGCGCCGGATGGAATACGCCGCCTTCATCGGCGGCTGCGCGCGGCTGGTGCTCGAGCGCATCGGCAACTCGGACGCGCTCTACCACGATGCCGAACACACCATGATGGTGACGCTGGCCGGCCAGCAGATCATGCGCGGAAGGCTGATCTCCGAGGCGCTGCTGCCCGAGGACTGGGTGCATTACACGGTAACACTGCTCATCCACGACATCGGCTACGTGCGCGGCGCCTGCAAGGGCGACCGGGAGGGCGAGGTGGTGATCAACGCGGCCGGCGAGACGATCACGCCGCCACGCGGCGCCTCGGACGCATTCCTCGCGCCCTACCACGTGGAGCGCGCCATGATCTACGCCCGCGAGCGCTTCGCGGCGTCGGAATACATCGACGAGGAGCGCGTCGCCCGCGCCATCGAGTTCACCCGCTTCCCCGTGCCCCAGGATCCGCGCTTCGCGGTGACCGACAGCGAGCCGGCGCTGGTGCGCGCCGCCGACCTGATCGGCCAGATGGGCGACCCCTTCTACCACCGCAAGATCAACGGGCTCTACCACGAGTTCGTCGAGACCGGGCTGGCGCGCCAGCTAGGCTACGAGACGCCGATGGACCTGGTCGAGAAGTACCCCGAGTTCTTCTGGAGCCAGGTGCAGCCCTATATCGGCACGGCGCTGCGCTATCTCGAGCAGACCATCGAGGGCAAGCAGTGGGTGGCCCAGCTCTACAATCACCTGTTCCAGGTCGAGTGCCGGGCGAGCTATCTCGGGCCGTTCCCGGGACCCCAGGCCAGAGGCGTGGCGAGGTCCGCCTGACAATTCCCAAAGCCCGGGTGGGCATTGCATTCAGGCGTTGAATTCCGCGAGGCTTTCGCGGTCTATCGGCGGGCGGCTTTCCAGCCCTGCCGGGAGCTACAGCGTCGATGAACGGGACAGGCGCCGATGAATGATGCGAGCAGGCTTTTCCTGGGTGCGGGCGCGGTCCCGCAATACCTCGACCTCTCCCGCGCCAACCGGCACGGGCTGATCGCCGGCGCGACCGGCACCGGCAAGACGGTCACGCTGCAGATCATGGCCGAGGGCTTTGCCGAGCGCGGCGTCCCCGTCTTTCTCGCCGACGTCAAGGGGGATCTCTCGGGCATGAGCCAGGCGGGCGAGCCCAGGGATTTCCTGCTCAGGCGGGCCGAGAAGATCGGGCTCGAGGGCTACGACTTCCGGCCCGCCCCGGTGATCTTCTGGGACGTGTTCGGCGAGAAGGGCCACCCGGTGCGCGCCACCGTCTCCGAGATGGGGCCGCTGCTGCTGGCCCGGCTGCTCGAGCTCAACGACACCCAGGAGGGCGTGATCTTCATCGCCTTCCAGGTGGCGGACGAGCAGGGGCTGCTGCTGCTCGACCTCGACGACATGCGCTCGATGCTGACCCATCTGGGCGAGAACGCCGAGACCATCGGGCGCCAGTACGGCAACGTCGCCGCCGCCTCCATCGGTGCCATCCAGCGCCGGCTGCTGGTGCTCAAGGCGCAGGGCGCCGATCGCTTCTTCGGCGAGCCGGCCCTGCAACTCGCCGACCTCATGCGCACCACCTACGAGGGGCGTGGCTTCGTCAACATCCTCGCCGCCGACCGGCTGATCGAGGCGCCGAAGGTCTATGGCACGGTGCTTCTGTGGCTGCTCTCCGAGCTGTTCGAGGAGCTGCCCGAGGTCGGCGACCCGGAGAAGCCGAAGCTCGTCTTCTTCTTCGACGAGGCGCACCTGCTGTTCAGCGACGCGCCGCCGGCGCTGATCGAGCGGATCATGCAGGTGGTCCGCCTGATCCGCTCGAAGGGCGTCGGCGTCTATTTCGTGACGCAGAACCCGATGGACCTGCCCGAGGCGGTGCTCGGCCAGCTCGGCAACCGCGTGCAGCACGCGCTGCGCGCCTTCACGCCGCGCGACGCCAGGGCGGTCCGCACCGCCGCCTCGACTTTCCGCCAGAACCCCGCGCTGGACACGGAGACGGTCATCACCCAGCTCGGCGTCGGCGAGGCGCTGACCTCGCTGCTCGACGCCAAGGGGGTGCCGGGCGAAGTCCAGCGCACGCTGATCCGGCCGCCCTCGTCGCGGATCGGGCCGGCCACCGAGGCCGAGCGCGCCGAGGTGATGCGCCGCAGCCCGGTCGCCGGGCTCTACGACAAGGAGATCGACCGCGAGTCGGCGCACGAGATCCTGACCCGCCGCGCCGCGGAACTGGCGGCGCAGCGCCACGAGGTCGAAACGCGGGAAGCGGCGGAAAAGCAGGCCGCGCGCGAGGCCGGGGGCCGCCGCTCCGGCCGGCAGGGCGTCGGCGAGGCGTTCACCAAGTCCATCGTTCGCTCGATCGGCAGTCGCCTGGGGCGCGAGCTGATCCGCGGGATCCTCGGGTCGCTGTCGCGCCGGTGACGGCACGGCGGGCCGCCCGACGCCTCACATCAGCGCCAGCGCCTTCTCGGCCACGGCCTCCGCGGTGATGCCGAAGTGGCGGTAGAGGTCGGCCGCGGGGGCCGAGGCGCCGAAGCCCGACATGCCGACGAAGGCGGCGCGGCGCTCGGAGCCGCGCTCGCCGCACAGCCAGCGCTCCCAGCCCTGCGAGACGGCCGCCTCGATGCCGATGCGCACGGCGCCGGCGGGTAGGACGCGCCTGCGGTAGGCCTCGTCCTGCGCGGCGAACAGCTCCCAGCACGGCATCGAGACCACGCGCGCGCCCAGCCCCCTGGCCTCGAGCAGCCGCTTGGCCTCGAGCGCGATGGCGACCTCCGAGCCCGACGCCATCAGGATGGCGCGGCGCTTGTGCTCGGCCTCGGCCAGCACGTAGGCGCCGCGCGCGGTGAGGTTCTGGTTGCCGTGCTTCGTGCGCACCGTCGGCAGGCCCTGCCGGGTCAGCGCCAGCACGCTGGGGCGGTCGCGCGTGGTCAGGGCGATCTCCCACGCCTCCGCCGTCTCCACGGCGTCGGCGGGGCGCAGAACCAGCAAGCCGGGGGTGGCGCGCAGCATGGCGAGGTGCTCGACCGGCTGGTGGGTCGGGCCGTCCTCGCCGAGCCCGATGGAGTCGTGGGTCATCACGAAGATCGACCGCACGCCCATCAGCGCGGCAAGCCGGATGGCGGGCCGGGCGTAGTCGGTGAAGCACAGGAAGGTGCCGCCATAGGGGACCACGCCGCCGTGCAGCGCCATGCCGTTCATCGCCGCGGCCATGGCGTGCTCGCGGATGCCGTAGTGGATGTAGCGGCCCTTGCGGTTGCCGGTATCGAAGACGCCAAGATCGGGCGTCAGCGTGTTGTTCGAGCCGGTGAGGTCGGCCGAGCCGCCGATGGTCTCGCGCATCACCGGGTTGATGACCGCGAGCGCCATTTCCGAGGCCTTGCGGGTGGCAACCTTGGGCTGCTCGGCGGAGACCTGCTTCTTCAGGGCGCGCAGGGCCGGGCCGAGCTTCTTCGGCGGATCGCCCGCGAGCACGCGCTGGAGCTCGGTGCGGCGGCCGGAGGTGAGCGCGCCGACCCGCGCCTCCCACTCGGCCCGCCCGGCGGCACCGCGCGCCCCGGCTTCGCGCCAGGCGCTGCGGACCTTGGCGGGGATCTCGAAGGGCCCGTGGCTCCAGCCATAGGCGGCGCGGGCGCCCTTGATGTCGGCCTCGCCGAGCGGCGAGCCGTGCGCCTTCTCGCTGTCCTGCTTGCTCGGCGCGCCGAAGCCGATATGCGTGCGGCAGGCGATCAGTGCCGGCCGGTCCGACTTGCCGGCCCAGGCCAGCGCCGCCTCGATCTCGGCCACGTCATGCCCGTCGATGGCCCGCGTCGCCCAGCCCGAGGCCTCGAACCGCTTAAGCTGGTCGGTGGCGTCGGCCAGCGACACCGCGCCGTCGATCGAGATGCCGTTGTCGTCCCACAGCACCGTGAGCCGCGAGAGCTTCTGCCGCCCGGCCAGCGCGATGGCCTCCTGGCTGATGCCCTCCATGAGGCAGCCGTCGCCGCACATCACCCAGGTCCGGTGGTCCACCAGCTTCGCGCCGAACCGGGCGCGCAGGGATTCCTCGGCGATCGCCATGCCCACGGCGTTGGCGAGCCCCTGGCCGAGCGGCCCGGTGGTCGTCTCGATCCCCTTGGCGTGACCGTATTCCGGGTGCCCCGGCGTGCGCGAGCCGAGCTGGCGGAAATTCTTCAGCTCGTCGAGCGTCATGTCGGCGTAGCCCGCCAGGTGCAGCACCGCGTAGAGCAGCATCGAGCCGTGCCCGTTCGACAGCACGAAGCGGTCGCGGTCGGGCCAGTCGGGCGCCGCGGCGTCGTACTTCAGGTGCCCGTCGAACAGCACCGCCGCCACGTCGGCCATGCCCATCGGCATTCCGGGATGTCCGGACTGGGCGCGTTCCACCGCGTCCATCGCCAGCACACGGATGGCGTTCGCCATGCGGAAGCGGCGCGGGTCGGCGGCATTCATGGTCTGGATTCTCGGCTGGATGTTCACTGTGCTCCCCAGGATGGCGGGTTCGGGCGGCGGGTTCGGGCGGCGGGGCGAACATGCTGCCGGGTGCCGAGGGAATCAAGCCGGGAATCAAGCCGGGACTCGAGCCCGGGATTCGAACCCGGAATTCGGGCCAGCGGACGGCCTGCGGTGGACCGTCTGCACTCTCCCGGACAACCGCATTGGTTTGCACGCAATCCACGCGCGGTGATACTTGTCCGAGTGCCCGCTGCCGGGGCATGATTCGGCACGGCGATCCGCGGGCACGATCCGCGGGCAACGGGGGCAGGGCCGCCACAACGGGAGCGCACGGGCATGTCGGAACTGGAAAAGGCGCTCGACCGGCTCAACGGCGCGGTGGCGACGCTGCTCGACGCGTCGAAGCGGGGCCGGTCCGAGCAGGGCACGCACGAGGCGCAAATCGCCAAGCTCACGGCCGAGCGGGATCGCTTGCGCACCGAACTGGCCGAGCTGCGCGCCGCCCGCGAGGAGGACGCCAAGCTGCGCGGCGAGGCGGCCGAGGCCGTGAAAGCCGCGCTCGGCGATTTGCGCACCATCCTCGCAGTGCATGATCAGGAGGCGGCCAGGGCTGGCCGCCAGGGAGGGCGCAATGGCTGAAGTCACCGTCGAGATCGCCGGCCGCACCTACCGGCTGGGCTGCGGCGAGGGCGAGGAGGCACACCTCGAGGGCCTCGCCGCGCTGATCGACAGCGAGGCCCGCGGCCTGCAGCGCCAGTTCGGCAACATGCCCGAGGCCCGGCTCTTCCTGATGACGGCGCTGCTGGTCGCCGACCGGCTCTCGGACACCGAGCGCCAGCTCACCGAGCACGGCGGGGGCGGCGATGGCCTCGCCTCCGAGCGCGAACACGAGCTGGCCCAGCGCGTCACCAGCCTCGCCGAGCACATCGAGCGGATGGCCACCGGCAAGCCAGGCACCTAGGTCGCGAACCTGAGCTCCGTATCTGAGCTCCGTACCTGAGCTCCGTACCTGAGTCCCGCGCCGCCCCCTTTTCAAAACCCCGGCGCGGTCCTATGTTTCGCAGCGGCGGGTGCTGTCCTTCTCGTCAGAGGCCAGAATCCTGCTGGCCTATTGCATCGCGAGGGAACTGGCGCTGCGACTGGCCGTGGCCTATCGCATCTGGTGCCCACCTGGTTACCCAGGCTCGCGAGGATCTGGAGCCTCGACGGCTGCGACGGGCCCGCCACCCGCCTCTCCCGCCTTGCGCCGGCCAGACCTGCGCGCTAGAGCGGGCCGCCATGGACACCGCTCCCGACCCGAAGGCCGCGCTGCGCCGCGAGGTGTTCGCGCGCCGCCGCGAGGCCCATGCCGCCGACGGCGCAGCGGGCGGAGATGCGGCCCGCGTGGCGCGCGACCACTTCTTCGCCGCGCGCCTGCACACCGGCGCACGCGTGATCTCGGGCTACCGCCCGATCCGCACCGAGATCGACCCGACACCCCTGATGGAAGCGCTGCACGCCGCCGGCCACCGCCTGTGCGTGCCGGTGATCGAGGGGCAGCGGCAGCCGCTGCGCTTTCGCGAATGGCACCCCGGCGCGGCCATGATCGAGGGCCCGTTCGGCGCCGAGATCCCCGCCGGGGGCGACTGGCTCGACCCCGAGCTGCTGATCGCCCCCCTCGTTGCCTTCGACGCGCGGGGCCACCGACTCGGCTATGGCGGCGGCTACTACGACCGCACGCTGGCCGGCCTGCGCGCGAAGCGCCGCACGCTCGCCGTCGGCCTGGCCTTTGCGGCGCAGCAGGTCGCGGCGATCCCGCACGATCCCACCGACCAGCGCCTCGACGCCGTGGTGACCGAGCGCGGGCCGATCCGCTTTCACCGTGACGGCGCCGGGGGGCAGGGCTGATGCGCCTGCTGTTCCTCGGCGACCTGGTGGGCCGGGCCGGCCGCACCGCCGTGATCGAGGCGCTGCCGAAGCTGCGCGCCGACTGGAAGCTCGACTTCGTCGCGGTCAACGCCGAGAACGCCGCATCGGGCTTCGGCCTCACCCCCGCCATCGCCGACGCGCTGTTCGCGGCGGGGGCCGACTGCCTCACGCTGGGCGACCACGCCTTCGACCAGAAGGAGATGATCCAGCACATCGAGCGCGAGCCGCGCATCCTGCGCCCGCTGAACTACGGACGCGCGGTGCCGGGGCGCGGCTCGGGCCTGTTCGAGGCCGGCCGGGGCCGCAAGGTGCTGGTCGCCGTGGCGCTCGGCCGGGTCTTCATGAACCGCCCGTTCGAGGACCCGTTCTCGGCGCTCGACGCGGCGCTGAAGGTCGCGCCGCTCGGCGCCGCCGCGGATGCCGTTCTCGTGGAAATGCATGCCGAGGCGACGTCGGAGAAGATGGCCGTCGGCCACTGGTGCGACGGCCGCGCCAGCCTGGTCGTCGGCAGTCACACCCACGTCCCCACGGCCGACGCGATGATCCTGCCGAAAGGCACCGCCTACCAGTCCGACGCCGGCATGTGCGGCGACTACGACTCGGTGATCGGCATGGAGAAGTCCGAGCCGCTGCGCCGTTTCATTACCGGCATGGCCAACGGCCGCTTCGAGCCGGCGATGGGCGAGCCCAGCATCTGCGGGGTGTATCTCGAGACCGATGATCGCACCGGCCTAGCCAGCCGGATCGCCCCGGTCCGCCTTCAGGGAAAGCTCGACAAAACCAGCGCACCAAATTGATTTTCCGCACCTTCCTCTGAAATTTCTGGATTTGAACTTGCACGCATTGGCCTTGCCGGCGCGCGAACGGGGCAGCACACCTCCCGGCGGCTCCGCGAAGCCGCGCATTGCGCGCCCGCTGCAAACTTGCGAGCATCGGGGACGCGCGGCCACTGCCCCGCACGGTGCAGCAGGGGAACTCCGCCCATGGAACTCCTCGCCCCCGATGTCTGGCCGGCGCTGTTCACGCTCGGCGTCGTCACCGCGATGTTCGCCGCCTTCGTGCGCGAGGACTACCCGCCCGAGGTCGTGGCGCTTTGCGGCGCCGCGGTCCTGCTCGCCGTCGGGATCCTGCCTGTCGATGCCCTGCTGCGTGTGTTCTCGAACCCCGCCCCGGTGACCATCGGCGCGATGTTCATCATCTCGGGCGCGCTCCTGCGCACCGGCGCGCTCGACGCATTCACCCGCTACCTCGCCCGCAACATCGAGACGCATCCGCGCCGGGTGTTCGCCGGCTTCGCCGCCTTCACCGGTGCGGCTTCGGCCTTCCTCAACAACACGCCGATGGTGGTGATGATGATGCCGGTGGCGCTCAGGCTGGGGAAGATCCTGCACATCCCGGCCTCGAAGCTGCTGATCCCGCTTTCCTACATCGCCATCCTCGGCGGCATGTGCACGTTGATTGGCACCTCGACCAACCTGCTGGTCGACGGCATCGCCCGCGAGCACGGGATGGAGCCCTTCTCGCTCTTCGAGATCACCCCGGTCGCCGTCATCATCCTCGCCGCCGGGATGGCCTTCATCGCCGTGGCCGCGCCGCGCCTTCTGCCGGTGCGCAAGGCGCTGGTCGACTTCCTCACCGGGCGCCGCCGCAACCGCTATTTCACCGAGGTGGTGATCCCCGAGGGCTCCGAGCTGATCGGCCGGCCAGTGCTCGAGGTCGGCAGCCTCAGCCGCGAGGACATGCACGTGATCGACGTGATTCGTGGCGATGCCTCGCTCCGGCGCCGCCTCGGTGACGTGGTGCTCGCCGCCGGCGACCGCGTGGTGATCCGCACCGCCGTGGGCGAGCTTCTGTCGCTGCGCGAGGACCGCGAGATGTCGATGGTCGGCCAGGTCGACCCGGTCGGCCAGAAGACCACCGTCACCGTCGAGGCCCTGATCACGCCGGGCTGCCGCCTGATCGGCCGGGTGCTCGGCGACCTGCGCCTGCGCCGGCGCTACGGCGTCTACCCGCTGGCGCTGCACCGCCGCGACGAGAAGGTCGGCGCGGTGATCGAGGAGACCCGCCTCCAGATCGGCGACACGCTGCTGCTCGAGGGGGCGCCCGAGGACATCCACCGGCTCGCCGAGGACGTCGGGCTGGCCGAGCTGACGCTGCCCTCCGAGCGCCCCTACCGCCGCCGCCGGGCGCCGTGGATGTTCGCCATCCTCGCCTTCGTGGTGATCGGCGCGACGTTCGGCCTGATGCCGATCGCCGGTCTCGCGGTGATCGGCGTGGCGCTGGCGCTCGCCACCCGCTGCATCGACGCCGAGGAGGCGTTCCAGCTCGTCGAGATTCGCCTGCTCACCCTGATCTTCGCAATGCTCAGCGTCGGCCAGGCGCTCGAGCGGACCGGCGCGGTGCAGCTGATCGTCGATGCGCTGGCGCCGGGGCTGATGGGCCTGCCGCCGGCGCTGGTGCTCTGGCTGGTGTTCCTGATGGCCTCGCTGCTCACCGAGCTGGTCACCAACAACGCCGTGGCCGCGGTGATGACCCCGATCGCCATCTCGCTGGCGCTCGAGCTTGGGGTCGATCCGCGCCCCTTCGTGGTCGCGGTGATGATCGCCGCCTCGGCCGCCTTCGCCACGCCGATCGGCTATCAGACAAACACCCTGGTCTACGCGGCCGGGGGCTACCGCTTCACCGACTACATGCGGCTGGGCATCCCGATGAACCTGGGCGTCGGCATCCTCGCCGCCCTGCTGATCCCGATGTTCTGGAGCTTCTGACGGGTGGGGGGCGCCGGAGAGGCGCTGACGCGCTACTCGGCCGCGGCGGCCTTGCCCCGTGCGGCGCCCGGCCTGGGCGGGGCTTCGCGCTTGAGGTCCGCGGTGAGCCTGCGCAGCTCGGCGGCCTCCAGCGTCTCGCGCTCCAGCAGCTCGCGGGCGCTGCTCTCGAGAATGTCGCGGTTGGTCTCGAGGATGCCGAGCGCGCGGGCGAAGGCGGCGTCGAGGATCGCCTTCACGCCGGCGTCGATGCGCTCGGCGGTCGCCTCGCTGAAGCGGCGCGGGCCGGGGAAGGCGTCCTCGCCGCCGCCGAGGAACGGCGCGCGGCGGTGACGAAGCCGGTGCGGCCGTCCCGCGGCACCTTGTACTCGCCGTGGACCTCCTCGGAGCCGACCCAGACGCGGGCGACCTGACCTCGGGTGCTGCTCGAAGGCGCTTTAAGGGATGCGCTCGACGGTGCTCGCGGCCTGCCAGATGCTGTGGAACATGAGCACCGCGAAGATGGCGAAGATCACGTACCAGAGGTTGAACTGGTCCTTCCTCTCCATGCCCGGCCCTCCCGATGCGCCTCCACCGGAGGGACCTCTGGAATTTGGCGCGCGGCGGCGCGTCATTCAATGTCTCCGGCTGGGGAATCGGGTCGGGGAATTGGCAGGGCGCCCGAGCGCCGCGTGCACCCGAGAAAAGCGGAAGCCTTCGGTTTGAAGCGGCCCGCGTGACCGGTGCTGCGGCATGGCGCGCATCGCGCAATCCTCCCTTTGGCACGCGCTTCGGGTTATCGTAGCATCACGGCGACCCGCATTGACCCAGCGCAAGGTGAAGCGTCGGGGGCGGGCGCAAGTTATGGCCGGGAGAAGCCCCGGACGCGCCTGGACGCTAAACAAAGGAACGCTGCCATGTCCTTGAAGAGCCTGCTTGTCTTCGCCGATGACTCGGAGGCCTCGGAGCGGCGCCTCGAAACCGCCATCGCCATGGCCGAGGCGCACGGCGCGCACCTCGCCGCCTGCGCCGCGCTCGAGCAGCCGGCCTATTACTACGGCATCGGCAGCGAGGTGGCGGCGGATGTCTATCTCGAGGATGTCGAGCGGGTCCGGGCGCTGGCCGAGGAGGTCGCCGGCAAGGCCGAGCGGCAACTGGCCAAGGCCGGGCACGACGGCGGTGTCTCGTGGGAGACGGGGGTGCCCGCGGCGGTCGCCGACATCGCCGCGCGCCATGCCCGCTATGCCGACCTCACGCTGCTCGGCCAGCCCTTCGAGGGGCCGCAGGAGACGCTGCTGTGGAAGGTCTTCGAGGGGGTGCTGTTCGATTCCGGCCGGCCCTTCGCGGTGCTGCCGGCCGGCTGGAGCGGCGGCGCCTTCGGCAAGCGGGTGATGATCGCCTGGTCGCCGTGCCGGGAGGCGGCGCGCGCCGTGGGCGATGCCCTGCCGTTCATCGAATCGGCCGAGGAGGTGCGCATCGCCATGGTCGACCCGGAAACGGGCGACGACGCGCATGGCGCCGAGCCGGGCGCCGACCTCGCCACGGCGCTGGCGCGGCACGCGGCGAAGGTCAGCGTCGACCAGCTGCCGTCGAGCGGGATGAGCATCGGCGGGCGGCTGCTCAAGCACGCCGAGGAGTGCGGCACCGACCTGGTGGTGATGGGCGGCTACGGCCACTGGCGGCTGCGCGAGATCCTGTTCGGCGGTGTCACGCGCGAGATGCTGCGGGCAAGCCCGGTGCCGTTGCTGCTGGCGCACTGAGCCGCGCCAAGGGACGTTGGCCGGGGCATTGGCCGGGGCGTGATCCGGGGCGTGATCCGGGGCGTGATCCGGAGCGGCTGCCCCGGCGTACGATTCGATGT
Organism: Thermohalobaculum sp.; assembly: GCA_035513135.1. Lineage (GTDB taxonomy): Bacteria > Pseudomonadota > Alphaproteobacteria > Rhodobacterales > Rhodobacteraceae > Thermohalobaculum. The sequence continues at coordinate 19,477 of DATKCQ010000138.1, read as the reverse complement.
ATGACTTGGTCCGAGGCCCGGCGATCCGGCTTGACGCGGCCGGGGGGCTCGCCTAGTCCCAGCGGGTTGCCGGCATCTGCGCGGCCGAGCGTTACGGGAGCACGATGCAAGCACCGGTGCCCTTCCGGCGCTGCCCGCGCGGCGCCTCGCTGAGGTTCGCCTGCCTCGCGCTGGCCGTCATGGCCGCCGGGTGCTCGGGCAACCGCGAGCTGTTTCCCGCGGCCGAGTTCGAGCGGCCCGAGACCACGGTCAACTACGAGGCGGTGCTCGAGGGCGCGCCGTCCGACGACTTCGCCGAGCTGGCCGAGGCCTCGCTCGCCACCTGGCGCTACATGGAGGATGGCGCCCCGAGTCCCGCCTTCCTGCGCCGCCGGGCGGAGGACGACGTCGAGACGCTGCTGAAGATCCTGCGCTCGCGCGGCTACTACGCCGGCAGCGTCGAGACGGCGGTCGAGGAGACCGGACCGGGGGAGGCCCGGGTGACCTTCAGCATCGCGCCCGGACCGGCCTTCACCCTGACGCGCCACGATTTCGTGGTGAGCCACGAGGGCCCGATCGCGCCGCCCGCGCTCGACGCGGCGGGGCTGGGCTCGCCGGTGGGCGAGCAGGCCCGCGCCGCCGCGATCGCCGAGGCCGAGGCGGCGGCGGTGGGGCTGCTCAAGCGGCGCGGCTTCGCCTATGCCGGCTTTCAGGGGCGCTCGGGACTCGCCGACCCGGAGGCGGCCACGCTGGTGGTCGACAGCCGTATCGCCGCGGGCCGCGCCCATGTCTTCGGCGAGGTCAGCTTCGAGGGGGTCGAATCGGTCGAGGAGGACTACCTGCGGACCTACCTGCCCTGGGCGCCCGGCGAGACTTTCGATACCGAGAAGCTGCGCACCTACCAGCAGCGCCTGTTCGCCACCGAGCTGTTCGACGGCATCTCGGTCCGGCTACCCGAGGCGTCACCCGGCGAGGAAGCGCTGCCGATCACCGTGGTCGCCGACGAGCGCCTGCCGCGCACCGTCGCCGGCGGCCTGCGCTACGACACCGACCTCGGCCCCAGCGCCCGGGTCAGCTTCGAGCACCGCAACCTGTTCGGCCGCAACGAGCGGTTCCGGGCCGAGGCCGAAGCCGGGCTGATCGAGCAGCGCCTCGGCCTCGGCCTGCGCAAGCCGCAGTTCCTCAGGCACGGGCAGGACATTGTCGGCGACATCACCTTCACCCGCACGGACGACGAGGCGTTCGAAGCGCTCTCGGTCACCGCCTTCGCCGGCCTTGAGCGCGAGATCAGCCGGCGCGGGCGCGGCGGACTGGGCGTGCTGGCCGAGGCGAGCAGGATCGACGACGACGGCGACGAGGGCACGGCGCTGCTGCTCGGCGTGCCGTTCTTCGCCGCCTATGACGGCTCGGACGATCTCTTGAACCCCACCACGGGCGGCCGCTTCCGCTTCAACGCCACGCCCTTCGGCGGCACCTTCGAGGGCGCGGGCACCCAGTTCCTGGTGCTCGACGCCCGGGGCTCCTACTACCAGCCGCTCGACGAGGCGCGCGATTACGTGCTGGCAGGGCGCGGGCGCGTGGCGACCATCCTCGCGCCCGGCCTCGAAAGGATCCCGCCGACCCGGCGGCTCTACTCGGGCGGCGGTGGCTCGGTGCGGGGCTACCGCGAGCGGTTCATCGGCCCGCTCGACGCGGATAACGATCCGGTCGGCGGGCGCTCGGCGCTCGAGGCGGGGGTCGAGCTGCGCGTGCCCATCTGGGACGACATCGGCGGGGTGGTGTTCACCGAGGCCGGCTCGGTCTCGACCGAAATGTTTCCCGATTTCGCCGAGGGCATCCAGGTGGCCGCCGGCGTCGGCCTGCGCTACCATACGCTGGCCGGACCGGTGCGGCTCGACGTGGGCGTGCCGCTCAACCCGCGGGGCGCCGACGACGCGTTCCAGGTGTATTTCTCGATCGGGCAGGCCTTCTGATGCGCAACCTCCAGGCTCTCCTGGCACTCGCCGCCCTGCTGGCCGGCCTCGCCGTTCCGCAGGTCGAGGCGTTCATCCGGCTGCCGTCGATCCAGAACCGGCTGATCGAGCTGGCGCTCGACCAGATCAGCTCGCCCGGCTCGTTCGAGGTGATCGCCGAATCCGTCGAGGACTCCGAGGACGGTGCCACCAGCCTGCTGGGCGTGCAGGTCTCGGACGGCGAGGGGGTGTGGCTGAGCCTCGAGCGGCTGACCTTCGAGTGGCGGCCGACCCGGCTGGCGGCGGGGGAGCTGGCGATCACCCGCCTCGAGCTGATCGGGCTCGACGTCACGCGGCCCCCGTCCGAGGACGCCGAGCCGCCCAAGCTGAAGCCGCAGGAGCCCTGGCAGCGCGGTCCCTTCGACTGGCCGCGCGCACCGATCTCGGTGGTGGTCGAGGGGGTGCGCATCGAGCGCGCCTCGATCGCCGAGGGCGTGCTGCCCCAGGCGATCCGCTTCGACGCCGAGGGCCGGGCGTTCGACAAGGGCGATCTGCAGGAGGTCGAGCTCAGCCTCGCGCGCACCGACGCGGTGGAGGGTCGCTTCGCCCTGCTGATGCGCCGCGACTTCTCGGCCGGGACGCTGCGGCTGGACATTACGGCCAGCGAGGCGCCGGGGGGAATCGTGGCGGCCGCCGCCGGCTTCCCGGACGACGCCCCGGCGCGGCTCGAGCTCAAGGCGGACGGCACCGTGGAGGACTGGCGGCTCGACTTCGACGCGGCGGTCGAGCGGGTGTTCGAGGCCGGCGGCAACGCCACGCTCTCCTATGACGAGCGGCTGAGCGTGAACGCCGACTTTACCGTGACGCCGGGGCCCGAGCTGCAGCCCGAGCTGCGCACGGTGCTGGGCGATCAGGCGCGGCTGCGCGCCGAGATCATCGAGCAGGCCGACGGCATGATCGAGGTGGTGACCGGCGAGCTGACCTCGCCGGCGCTGCGCATGAGCGCCTCGGGCGCGCTCGCCACCGGGCCGGGCGAGAGCGATCTCGCCGTCTCGCTGGAGGCGCTGGCGCCGCTCGGCGACCTGGTCGAGGATGTCGCCTTCGAGCACTTCACCTTCGAGGGCCGGGTGCGCGGGCCTCAGGGCGCGCTGGTCGCCCGGGGCGCGCTGGGGCTCGACGGGTTGGCGACGGCGCTGGCGGATGCCGGGTCGCTGGCGCTCGACGGCGAGGTGGCGCAGACCGCCGAAGGCTTTGACTTCGAGCTCGCCGGAAGCGGCGAGGCGCTGCGCCTCGACCGCCTCGGCCCCGAACTGATCGGCCCGGCGCGGCTCGAGGCGGCGGGGGTGCTGAGCGGCGAGGTGCTGACGCTCGACCGGGCGGTGATCGGCGCGACGGCCTTCAGCGCCGAGGCCGCGGGCCGCTACGATCTCGCCACCTCCGCGGGCAACCTGACGCTGAGCTTCGCCGCGCCGGACATCGCGCCGCTCGCCGCCGCCTACGAGGTGACGGCCGAGGGTGGCGTCACGGCGGACGCCGAGGTGGCGCTGGCGGCGGAACGCATCGAGGCCGACCTCTCGGCGGCGCTCGAGGGCTTCGCCATGGACCGGGTCGCGGCGGCCCGGCTCGGGCTCTCGGGCCGGGTCACGCAGGCGGGCGAGCGGCTGACCTTCGATATCGAGGGGAACGGTGACGAGCTCAGGCTCGACGAGATCCCGCCCGACCTGACCCGCGAGGCGCGGCTGGCGGCGCGCGGGGCGATGGAGGGGGGCCGCCTCGACCTCGCCGCCGTCCGCCTGGCCTCGCGGCTGCTGACGGCCGAGGTGTCGGGGACGGTGGAGCTCGAGGACGGCACCCTGGCGCTCGACTACCGGCTGGAGACCCCGGAGCTGGCACCGGTGGCCGCGGCCTACGGCGCCGATGCGGCCGGCGCGCTGGCCGCGACGGGCCGGATGGCGGGGCCCTTCGCCACGCCGCGAATCGCCGGCGAGGCGTCACTTTCCGGCGCCGCCTTCGCGGGCAGGTCCTATGGCACCGCCAGCCTCGAGCACGACGTGACGCTCGACCCGGTGCCCGAAGGAAGCCTGGCGCTGCGGCTGGACGAGAGCTGGCTCGGCGATGCGCAACTCGAGACGGAGTTCCGGCTGGACGGCCGGCTGCTGTCGCTGGCGCAACTCGAGGCGCAGGTCTTCGGGGCCGGAATGGACGGGGCGCTGGAGATCGATCTCGACTCGATGCTGGCCGAGGGTGCCGTGGCAGTCTCGGTCGCCGATCTCGGTCCGCTCGGCGGCGTCGCCGGCACGGCGCTGACCGGGTCGATGGCGGGCGATGTCACGTTGACGCCGGATGCGGGCGAGCAGGGGCTGGCGGCGAACCTGACCGGGCGTTCGCTCGCCAGCGGCGATGTCACTGTGGCCACGGCGGCGCTCGAGCTGACCGCCGCGGACCTGCTCGGCTCCCCGCGCCTCGACGTCGCGGCCCGCGCCGAGGGCATCGCGACCGGCGCGGTGCGGATCGAGACGGCCGCAGCGACCGCGCGCGGCGGGCTCGCGGCGCTGGAGTTCGACGGCGAGGCGAGCGGCAGCTTCGGCGAGGAGCCGCTCGACGCCAGCTTTGCCGGCCGTGCCGACGCGAGCGGCGTCCCGATGGTCGTCACTCTCGCACGCGGCGCGGTCGGCATCGGGCCGGACCGCATCGAGCTCGAGCGCCCGCTCGAGTTTCGCCTCGGCGGCGGCCTGGTCGAGGCCACCGGCCTTTCCCTTGCCTTGCCGGGAGACGCCACGCTGCGCGGCGACGCGGCGCTGCGGCCGGGCGGGTTCACCGGGGACCTGACGCTCGAGCGGCTGCCGCTCGAGGCGGTGGGCCGGCTGGCCGGAGTGCCGCTCACCGGCGGCCAGCTCGATGCCAGGGCCGTGTTCGACACCCGCCCGGGCCCTGCCGGAGCCGAGCTCTCGGCCCAGGCCCGCGGCGTCACCTTCGAGCAGGCCGAGGCGATCGGGCGCAGCCTCGACATCGACCTCGACGCCGACTGGGACGGCGCCCGGCTGGAGGCCCGCTCGGAGTTGCGCGGCGGCTTCGGCGAGCCCTTCCGCGCCCAGCTCGCCGTGCCGCTGCAGCCGCGCTCCGCGGGTCTGCCGGCGGTGCCGCCGCAGGGCGTGTTGGAAGGCCGGCTCGCCTGGGCCGGGCGGATCGGCGATCTCTGGGCGCTGGTGCCGGCGCCGGGCCACCTGCTCGACGGCGACGCCGATATCGACCTCGCGCTCGGCGGCACGCTGGATGCGCCGCGCGTCTCGGGCCGGGCGAAGGTGAGCGGCGGGCAGTACCAGAACCTCGACGCGGGCACCATCCTGACCGATCTCACGCTCACCACCCGGATCGCCGAGGACCGGGCGGTCGGGGTGACGCTCGAGGTCCGCGACGGCGCCAAGGGGCGGGTGACGGCGCAGGGCGATATCCGCTTCGGCGACGGCCCGCCCGCGCTCGATCTCACTGCCAACGCCGAGCGCGCCGTGCTCGTGCGCCGCGACGACGTCGCCGCGTCGCTGAGCGGCGAGGTTGCGCTGGTCGGCCCGGTCAACCAGCTCGTGCTGACCGGCCGGCTCACCGTCAACGAGGCCGAGGTGCGTCTGGTCAACGCCACGCCGCCGGAGGTGGTCGATCTCGAGGGCATCCGACTCGTGGGCTCGCCCGAGCCCGAGCCCGACGGCGACGGCCGGGGCGTGATGCGACTCGACCTCACCGTCGAGGCGCCGGGCGACATCTTCGTGCGCGGGCGCGGGCTCGACTCCGAATGGCGCATGGCGCTGAACGTCAGCGGCGACTCCGCGGCCCCGGTGGTCGCGGGGACGATCGAGCGGGTGCGCGGCCAGCTCCAGCTCCTCGGCCGGGCCTTCATGCTCGAGCGCGGGCGGGTGACCTTCGACGGCGAGCGGCCGATCGATCCGGTGCTCGACGTCTATCTCCAGCGCGAGGATCACGGCATCCGCGGCGGCATCGTCGTCGCCGGCCGGGCCTCCGAGCCGGAGCTCGGCTTCACCTCGAGCCCGGCGCTGCCCGAGGACGAGGTGATGCCGCGCCTGCTGTTCGGCCAGTCGCGCCAGTCGCTGACCGGGGGCCAGGCGTTGCAGCTCGCCGCCGGGCTCGCCACGCTGATGGGCGGCGACGCCGGCCCGATCGACGCGCTGCGCGAGTTGGCCGGGCTCGACGTGCTGCGCTTTGAAGGCGAGTCGGTGGATGAGGCCGCGGTCACCGTCGGCCGCAACGTCGCGGAGGGCGTCTTCATCGGCGCCCGGCAGGGGCTCGGTGGGCAGGGCAGCGCGGTGACCGTCGAGGTCGAGGTCTTCAGCGGCGTCACCATCGACACCGAGATCAAGCAGGACGGCGGCTCGAACATCGGCATCACCCTGAGGAAGGATTTCTGACCCGGGGCGGAAAAGCGGCCGCGGTCAGCAGGGTCCAGCCGTCAGGCGGTGCCGCGGAACGGCTCGACATACATCAGCGCCATGTCCCAGGGAAAGAAGATCCAGGTGTCCTGGCTGACCTCGGTGATGAAGGTCTGCACCAGCGGCCGGCCCTTGGGCTTGGCGTAGACCGTGGCGAAATGCGCCTTGGGGTAGAGCCGGCGCACGATCTCGAGCGTGCGCCCGGTATCCACCAGATCGTCGATCACCAGCACCCCCTCGCCGTCGCCGATCGAGGGGTCGGGCGCCTTGATCAGCGTGGCCTCGGCCTGGCTCTGGTGGTCGTAGGACTTCACGCAGATGGTGTCGACATGGCGGACGTTGAGCTCGCGCGCGACGATGGCCGCGGGCACCATGCCGCCGCGCGTGATGGCGACGATCGAGCGCCAGCTTCCCTCGGGTCCCGGTCCCTCCTTGTCGAGCCGCCAGGCCAGCGCCCGGCTGTCGCGGTGGATCTGCTCCCACGAGACGTGGAAGCCCTTCTCGTGAGGAAGCTTCTCGCTCATCCCGTCTCTCCCCGCCAGCCGCCCGCCGCCGGTCTACCCGGGCCGGGGCAGGGCGCGCAATCCCGCTCAGCGGCCGAGCGCGGCGTCGAGTGCCTCGGACAGCGCCGCGATCTCGGCGGCGGCCTTGGAGGTCCGCGCCGTCTCGGTGACCCCCGCGCCCCGCGCGAACGCCTCGGCGAAGGCGGCGCGCGAGCCGATGCGCGGCTCGAGCACCGGGGCGCCGTCGGCCATGAGCGCCGCCACCGCCTCCTCGGCGGCGCGGCCGCGCGGCGGCACGCGGTTGAGCACCACGGCGTGCGCCAGCCCCTCGCGCCGGGCCATGCCCAGCGTCGCCGTGCTGGCCCAGACATCGGCCATGGCCGGCTGGCACGGGATCAGCGCGAAGTCGGCCGCCCGCATGGCCCCGCGCCCCAGCACGTCGGCCGAGCCCGGCGCATCGACGAACACGAGGTCCGCCTCGCGCGCCGCGTCGCGGATGTCGGTGCGCGCCCGCCAGTCGGCGCTCTCGACCAGCTCGATGCGCCCGGCGCCGCCACGCTTGCCTCGCTCGGCCACCCAGGCGGCGGTGGTGCGCTGCGGATCGAGGTCGATCAGCGCCATGCGCGCGCCGGAGGCGGCGCGGTGCACCGCGAGCTGGGTGAGCAGCATGGTCTTGCCCGCGCCCCCCTTCTGCTGCGCGAATAGGATGACCTTGCCCATGACCTGCCTCCGGAACGGAATCGCCCGCGTTGCACTGCACAACAGCATACGCGCCCGCCCCCTGCCGATCCATGGCCGAATTCGCGCGGGCTTGCCACGGGAGCGCGGCCCGCATTACCTTGGCCCCACCCCCCGGGAGAGACCGGCCCGGATCACCCGTTGGCCGGCGCCGAAAGAGCAACCGCCCCGGAACCTCTCAGGCAAAAGGACCAGGGGGATACGGGCACTCTGGAGAGAGGTGCGGCAGCACCCGCCGACGGGATAACTTTCTCAGGCGAACGGACAGAGGGGGCGCGGAACGAAGCGGGGGCCCCCCGGGGATGTCTTGCGCCGGAGCCGGTGAGTGCGCAGACTCCCGAGCGGGCGCAGCGAGGGAGGACGCGACGTGGCGGAGAGCGAGAGCCTGAAGACCACACCGCTCCACGCGCTGCACCGCGAGCTGGGCGCGCGCATGGTGCGGTTCGCCGGCTACGAGATGCCGCTGCATTTCGCTGCGGGCATCCTCAAGGAACACCTGCACACCCGCGAAAAGGCGGGGCTTTTCGACGTCAGCCACATGGGTCAACTGGCGTTGCGTGACCCCTCGGGCGGGGACGCGGCGGCGCGGATGCTCGAGCGGCTGGTGCCGGTGGACATCGTTGGCCTGCGCGAGGGGCGGCAGCGCTATGCGCTGTTGACCAACGGCACGGGCGGCATCCTCGACGACCTGATGGTGGCGAACCGGGGCGATCACCTGTTCCTCGTGGTCAACGCCGCCTGCAGGGAGGCCGACGAGGCGCACCTGCGCAAGAACCTGGTCAACGGTTGCGAGCTCGAGCAGCTGGCGGGCCGGGCGCTGCTGGCGCTGCAGGGCCCGGCGGCGGCCGGCGTGCTGGAGGGGCTGGCGCCCGCGAGTGCGCAGATGCGCTTCATGGACGTGCGCGCGCTCGAGATCGCCGGGGCCGCCTGCATCGTCTCGCGCTCGGGCTACACCGGCGAGGACGGCTTCGAGATCTCGGTCGCGGACGAAACGGCGGCCGACGTGGCGCGGGCATTGCTGGCGCACGAGGCGGTCGAGCCGGTTGGCCTCGGCGCACGCGACTCGCTCAGGCTCGAGGCCGGGCTCTGCCTCTACGGCGCGGACCTCGACACCACCACCTCGCCGGTCGAGGCGGCGCTGGAGTGGGCGATCCAGGCGGCGCGCCGGCCGGGCGGCGCCCGCGCCGGCGGCTTCCCCGGCGCCGAGCGCATCTTCGAGGAGCTGGCGCACGGCCCGCGCCGCCGCCGCGTCGGCCTCAAACCGGAGGGCCGCGCGCCCGTGCGTGCCGGCGCCTCGCTGTTCCAGGCCGAGGAGGACGAGGCGCCCATCGGCAAGGTCACCTCGGGCGTCTTCGGCCCCAGCGCCGGCGCCCCTGTGGCCATGGGCTACGTGCAGTACGACCACACCGACCCCGGCACCCGCCTGTTCGCCGAGGTCCGGGCCAAGCGCCTGCCCGTCGAGGTGGCGCGGATGCCGTTCGTCAAGCCAAACTACCGACGGGGATGAACCCGACCCGGCCAGCGCGAGGGAGGAGAGAGATGTTGAAATACACCAAGGACCACGAGTGGCTGAAGATCGAGGGCGACGTCGCCACCGTCGGCATCACCGAGCACGCCGCCGAGCAGCTCGGCGACATCGTCTTCGTCGAGCTGCCCGCGAAGGGCGCCAGCTTCGGCCAGGGCGACACCGCGGCCACCGTCGAGTCGGTGAAGGCGGCATCCGACATCTACGCCCCGGTCTCGGGTGAGATCACCGCGGCGAACCAGGACATCGTGGACGACCCCTCGATCGTCAACCAGGACCCCGCCAGCAAGGGCTGGTTCTTCAAGATCAGGATGAAATACCCCAAGGAAGCCGATGATCTGATGGATGAAAATGCCTACAAGAAGATGATCGAATGAGGGCCGCATGAGCAAGCCAGGCACGGGGCCAAAATACGAGCCCTACGACTTCGCCAACCGGCGCCACATCGGCCCCTCGGTGGCCGAGATCGCCGAGATGCTGGAGGCGCTGGGGGCCAAATCCCTCGACGCGCTGATCGCCGAGACGCTGCCAAAGGACATCCGCTGGGACGGCCATCTCGACTTCGGGCCGCCCTTGTCGGAGCGCGGCGCGCTCGACCGGCTGCGCGAGACGGCGGGCAAGAACAAGGTCCTGACCTCGCTGATCGGGCTCGGCTACCACGGCACCATCACGCCGCCCGCGATCCAGCGCAACATCCTCGAGAACCCGGCCTGGTACACCGCCTACACCCCCTACCAGCCGGAGATCAGCCAGGGCCGGCTCGAGGCGCTGCTCAACTTCCAGACCCTGGTGGCCGACCTCACCGGCCTCGAGATCGCCAACGGCTCGCTGCTCGACGAGGCGACCGCCGCGGCCGAGGCCATTGGCATGTGCCGCCGCCAGTCGAAATCGGAGGCAGGCGCCTTCTTCGTCGACCACCAGGCGCTGCCCCAGACCATCGGCGTGATCGAGACCCGCGCCGCGCCGATGGGCTGGGAGGTGATCGTCGGCGACCCCGCAAGCGACCTCGACCCCACAGAGGTCTTCGGCGCCCTCTTCCAGTATCCCGGCGTCAACGGCGACTTCCACGACTTCACAGACACCATCGCCGCGCTGCACGAGGCCGGCGCGCTCGCCGTCATGGCCGCCGACCCGATGGCGCTGACGTTGCTCAAGCCGCCGGGCGAGATGGGCGCCGACATCGCGGTCGGCTCGATGCAGCGATTCGGCGTGCCGATGGGCTATGGCGGGCCGCACGCCGCCTACATGGCGACCAGGGACGCGCTGAAGCGCTCGATGCCGGGCCGCCTCGTCGGTGTCTCCATCGACAGCCACGGCAACAAGGCCTACCGGCTGGCGCTGCAGACCCGCGAGCAGCACATCCGCCGCGAGAAGGCCACCTCGAACATCTGCACGGCGCAGGTGCTGCTCGCCGTCATCGCCTCGATGTATGCCGTGTTCCACGGGCCGCGGGGCCTGCGCGCCATCGCCGAGCGCATCCACCGCAAGGCGGCGCGGCTTTCGGACGCGCTCGAATCCATGGGCTTCGAGGTCGCGCCGAAGGAATGCTTCGACACCGTGACCGTCGAGGTCGGCCCCTACCAGGGGCTGATCCTGAAGAACGCGGTGGACAACGGCCTGAACCTGCGCGCCGTCGGCGAGCACCGCATCGGCATCACCGTCGACGAGCGCACGCGGCCGGAGACGCTCCTCAGGCTTTACCGCACCTTCGGTGGCTATCACCTTGAATACGATACTGAATACCCGAAGTACCGGCTACCGAAGAAGCTCATCCGCAAGTCCGACTACCTCACCCACCCGGTCTTCCACATGAACCGGGCGGAGTCCGAGATGACCCGCTACATGCGCCGGCTGGCCGACCGCGACCTCGCCCTCGACCGCTCGATGATCCCGCTCGGATCGTGCACCATGAAGCTCAACGCCACAGCCGAGATGTTGCCGATCACCTGGCCGGAATACGCCGAGCTGCACCCGTTCGTGCCGCGCGATCAGGCCGCGGGCTATGCCGAGCTGATCGACGACCTCTCCGCCAAGCTCTGCGCCATCACCGGCTTCGACGCGCTCTCGATGCAACCGAACTCGGGCGCGCAGGGCGAATACGCCGGGCTCATGACCATCCGGGCATACCACCGCAGCCGCGACGAGGCGCACCGCGACGTGTGCCTGATCCCCTCCTCGGCGCATGGCACCAATCCGGCCTCGGCGCAGATGGCGGGGATGAAGGTCGTCGTCGTCGGCACAAGCGAGAACGGCGACATCGACGTCGACGACTTCCGCGCCAAGGCGGATCAGCACAAGGACAGCCTCGCCGCCTGCATGATCACCTACCCCTCGACCCACGGCGTGTTCGAGGAGACGGTGCGCGAAATCTGCGCGATCACGCACGAGAACGGCGGGCAGGTCTATCTCGACGGCGCCAACATGAACGCCATGGTCGGACTGTCGCGGCCGGGCGACATCGGCGCCGATGTCTGCCACCTCAATCTGCACAAGACCTTCTGCATCCCGCATGGCGGCGGCGGCCCCGGCATGGGGCCGATCGGGTGCAAGGCGCACCTCGCCCCGTTCCTGCCCGGCCACCCGGTCATCGCCCCCGCCGAGGGGCTGAGCGAGGGGCCGGTCTCCGCCGCCCCGTTCGGCTCGCCGGGCATCCTGCCGATCTCCTGGGCCTACTGCCTGATGATGGGCGGCGAGGGGCTGGCGCAGGCGACCAAGATTGCCATCCTCAACGCCAACTACATCGCGGCGCGGCTCAAGGGCCATTACGACGTGCTCTACAAGGGCCCGCGGGGCCGCATCGCGCACGAATGCATCCTCGACACGCGGCCTTTCCAGAAGTCGGCCGGGGTCACCGTGGACGACATCGCCAAGCGCCTGATCGACTGCGGCTTCCACGCCCCCACCATGAGCTGGCCGGTCGCCGGCACGCTGATGGTCGAGCCCACCGAGTCCGAGACCAAGGCCGAGCTCGACCGCTTCTGCGAGGCGATGATCGGCATCCGCGAGGAGATCCGCGCCATCGAGAATGGCGACATCACCGTCGAGGAAAGCCCGCTGCGCGGCGCGCCGCACACCGTCGAGGACCTGGTCGGCGAGTGGGACCGCCCCTACACGCGCGAGGACGCCTGCTTCCCGCCCGGCGCCTTCCGGGTGGACAAGTACTGGCCGCCGGTGAACCGGGTGGACAACGTCTACGGCGACCGCCACCTGGTCTGCACCTGCCCGCCCATCGAGGCCTACCAGGACGCGGCGGAGTAGGTGGTGCGACAGCGCCCCGCTCAGCCCGCGGGCCGCAGCTCCATCACCCCGACCGCCCCGGCCGCGGCATCCTCGTCGCTCATCGACATCGGAATCGTGTCGCCGCGCGCCCACAAATCGGCGAAGTGGTCATACCAGCGCGAGAACGGGTGCCCGCTCTGGCCGGTGCTCGCGATCATCGTCGAGCCGTCCGGGTCGGCGAAGTCCACCACCATGCGCATTCCCGCCGCATGGACGTTGCGGAACGGCTGGGGCCCGTCGCCCGGAGTCTGGCCGCGCAGCAGCGTGTAGTTCGCGCCGGAGGTCTCGTTCTCGATGTTGAAGAGCGGCGCCAGCCCCCCGATCTGGCCCAGCGGCGTGTGACGGTGCACCGCCACATGCGCCTCGCCCCAGCGCCAGCCCTGCAGGTTGGTCCCGTACGCGCGCCCCAGCGAGGTCAGAGCGTCGTCGAAGGCGGCCTCGGCCATCTGGGCGCAGGTCTCGGCCTGGGGCGTCTTGTCCACGTCGCACCAGGCCGAGGCCCCGGCGATGTTGCGAAACACGCGCTCGACGAACAGCGGCCTCGGGCCCTCGACCTCTGCCAGCAGCGACCCGAGTTCGTCGGCCGCCAGGCGCCGGGTCAGCATGCGCATCCACTCGTAGAAGATCAGCGGCTCCGGGCTGTGCCGGTCCATGGCGCCGTTCCAGCGCTTGAGCATGTCGAGCGCCTGACGCCGCCGCTCGTCGCCGGCGTCAGCCTCCTGCCGCCACCACAGGTCGCGCGCGATCAGCGGCAGCACCGAGCGCGCCATCTCCGAGACCGCGTCGGTCTGCAGCGCCGCGAAGCCCTCGCGTGAGTGGAAGGCGCGGCCCGAGAGCTCCTTCTCCAGCCGGCGGATGCGGTAGGGGTAGTCCCAGTCGAAGCTGATGTGGTTGGGGTAGGGCGCATCGGTGATGCGGTTGTTGGCGTTCGCCACCGCGCCCTCGGCAGGCCGGATCACGCGCGGGTTGAGGATCGCCGCGCGCAGCCCGAGCCAGTCGTTCTCTGCCACCCAGCCGGGCGAGGGCACGCGGCCGCGGCCGCGGCTGTCGGCGTTGCGCCGCGGGATCGCCCCGGCGACCAGCATCGCCACGCCGGAGCGGTCGGCCAGCACGATGTTCTGCACCGGCGCCAGCACCATCTCGCTGGCGGCCACCGCCTCGTCGATGCCGCCCGCGCGCATGAGCCCGAGCGTTGCGCTCATGGTGCGGTCCTCGTCGGCCAGCGCGGTCCAGGCGAGCGCGGCCACGTGATTCTCTGGCGTCACCGCGCCGACGCCGAGCTGGTCCGGCTCGAGCACCGGCCCGTGCCGGGTGGCCCGCACCACGCCCGTCACCGCCGGACCGCCGGCAACCTCGATGCGGATGGAGCGGCTGGTGAACCTCGCCCAGCCCTGGGGCGTGCGGTAGCGGCCGGGATCCTCGGGGTTCAGCTTCTCGATGAAGATGTCCTGGTCGTCGGCGCCGGTCGTGGTCAGCCCCCAGGCCAGGTCACGGTTGCGCCCGATCAGCACCGCCGGAACGCCCGGCAGCGTGCCGCCGATCGCCGCAATGCCAGCACCGCGGATGTCGGCGAGATACCACACCCCCGGCGCCGAGAGCCACAGGTGCGGGTCGCTCGCCAGCAGCGGCCGGCCGCCCGAGGCGCGGCTGCCGTCCACCGCCCAGGCATTCGAGGCCCCCGCCAGCTCGGGCCGGGGCGCCGGGCCGAACGCCTCCATCCAGGGGTCGGGCGGGTTGGGTGGCTCGGGCGGCGCCTCGGCGAAGCGGGCGCCCGGGAACAGCGCCGAGTAGCGCGGCGGCGCGGTCAGCGCCGGGTTGGGGTCGTCGGCCAGGATGTCGGCCACCTTCTCGGGCGGCAGCGCGAGCAGGAACCGCGCCCGCTGGATCTCGTTGCGCGCCGCGCCCGAGAGCCGCAGCGCCATCAGCTTGAGCACGCCGAGCGAGTCCGCCGGGGTCCAGGGCGCCAGCGCCCCCGAGAACAGGAAGAGCTCGGGCGCGCCGCGTCCCAGCGCCTGCGCGTTGACGTGGCGAATCCAGGCGTTCACCCCCGCGGCATAGGCCTCGAGCGCCGCCTGCGTCGCCTCGGTCTGGTGCGCCACGGCGCGTCGCGCATGGCCGTAGAGGTCGAGCGTCTTGACCAGCCGGTCCACGCCCACCGTGGGCGTGCCGAACATGGCCGAGAGCGTCCCCTGCGCCGCCCGGCGGTTCAGCTCCATCTGCCACAGCCGGTCCTGCGCGTGCACCAGCCCCAGCGCGAAGAAGGCATCCGCGTCGGTCTGCGCCCGGATGTGCGGCACCGCACTGGCATCGCGGGTGATCCGCACCTCGGCGTCCAGCCCGTCGAGCGCAAGGGTTCCCGAGTACTCGGGCAGCGAGCGCGACACCAGGTACCAGGCCAGCGCCGCCGCCACGGCGAGCGCCACCACCGCGGCGGCGAAGATGCGCACCAGCCAGCGCAGGATCACGGTCATCTGGCTGTCGTCCCTCCGCCCTTCGGCCTTGATCGGCCTGGACCGGCCTTGACCGGGGGCGATCGCACCGCACACTCTGGTCCCAGGCGCCCCCGGGCCCTGTCTTCCCAGATAGGGCCGGGCGGTTCAACATCGGCAACGGCAGTCAAAGCGAAAGAGGGGACAGCGTGGCAAAGGTATCCTTCATAGGTCTCGGCGTGATGGGCTACCCGATGGCGGGCCACCTCGCCGCCAAGGAACACGAGGTGGTGGTCTACAACCGCACCGCCGAGAAGGCGCAGAAATGGGCCGAGGAGCACGGCGGCAAGTCCGCCCCGACGCCGCGCGAGGCGGCGGCGGCGTCCGAGTTCGTCATGGCCTGCGTCGGCAACGACGACGACCTGCGCAGCGTGACGCTGGGCGAGGACGGCGCCTTCGCCGGCATGGCCAAGGGCACGGTGTTCGTCGACCACACCACGGCGAGCGCCACCATCGCCCGCGAGCTGCACGCCAAGGCGGCCGAGGCCGGCATCGGCTTCGTCGACGCCCCCGTCTCGGGCGGCCAGGCCGGGGCCGAGAACGGCGTGCTCACCATCATGTGCGGCGGCGACGAGGGTGACTACCAGCGCATCGCCCCGGTGATCGAGGCGTATGCCCGGATGCAGCGCCTGCTCGGGCCGGCGGGCGCGGGGCAGCTCACCAAGATGGTAAACCAGATCTGCATCGCCGGGCTGGTGGAGGGGCTGGCCGAGGGGCTCAATTTCGCCCAGAAGGCCGGGCTCGACGCCGAGGCGGTGGTCGAGGTGATCTCCAAGGGCGCGGCGCAGTCCTGGCAGATGGAGAACCGCTACAAGACCATGCTCGAGGGCAAGTTCGACTTCGGCTTCGCCGTCGACTGGATGCGCAAGGACCTGGCCATCTGCCTCGACGAGGCGCGCGAGAACGGCGCCCGCCTGCCGGTCACGGCGCTGGTCGACCAGTTCTACGGCGAGGTGCAGGACATGGGCGGCCGCCGCTGGGACACCTCCTCGCTGATCGCCCGGCTGAAGCGGTAGCGGGACTCGCGACCGAGGCGCCCTCCGGGCCTGGTCGCCCCGAGGGGCTTCCCTGCCGTCGCGCGCCGCGCTATGAGCGGCGCAGCCACTCGGGGAGCCACCCATGCCCTACGCCGCCTTCGACCGCCGCCTCAAGATCGCGCCCTCGATCCTCTCGGCCGACTTCGCCCGGCTGGGGGCCGAGTGCCGGGCGGTCGAGGAACAGGGCGCCGACTGGGTGCATGTGGACGTGATGGACGGGCACTTCGTGCCGAACCTGACCATCGGGCCGGGGGTGTGCGCCGCGCTGCGCCCGCACATCCGGGGCGTCATGGACGTGCACCTGATGATCGCCCCGGCCGACCCGTTCCTCGAGGCCTTCGCAAGGGCGGGCGCCGACATCATCACCGTGCATCCGGAGGCCGGGCCGCACCTCGACCGCTCGCTCCAGCTCATCCGCGCGCTCGGCGCCCGCGCCGGCGTGGCGCTCAACCCGGGCACCCCGCCCGAGGCCATCGAGTACGTGCTCGACCGCATTGATCTGGTCTGCGTGATGACGGTGAACCCCGGCTTCGGCGGCCAGGGCTTCATCGAGAGCCAGCTCGCCAAGATCGCCCGGCTCGCCGAGATGACGGCCGGGCGCGAGATCCACATCGAGGTCGACGGCGGCGTCACCCCCGAGACCGCCGGCAACTGCGCCGCGATGGGCGCCGACGTGCTGGTGGCCGGCTCGGCGGTGTTCCGCGGCGGCGCGGCGGACGACGGCGAGGTCTACGCCGCCAACATCCGCGCCATCCGCGAGGCGGCCGCGGCGGTTCTCTGAGCGCCGCCCGCGACCGGGCACTCCCCTCCCCGGCAAGCGGAGGGGTCGGGGCGGGGCCCGCTCAGCGCCGGATGCGCGAGTACTTCGCCCCCTCGAGGCTGGCGCCGACGGCGAAGCCGTCCTCGCCGAATACGATGCCGACGACCGGCTTCTCCGCGGTGATCGAGCTGACCCCCGCATTCAGCCCCTTCTCGGGGAAGACCACCTCGGCGTCCGCCCCGACCTCCCAGCCGTCGGCGCGGCGGAAATTCTCGAGCGCCGAATCGGTGAGGAAGAACAGCACGTGGCTGGTCGTCTGGAAGCCGATCTGCAGCCCGATCGACCCGGCGGCCATCGAGTAGTACTCGGCCGTCCCCTGGTAGCCCGTGGCCGGGTCGTTGAGCCGCAGCGCCCCCTCGCCATAGGCACCGCCGATCCCGAAGCTGCCCTTGACCACCTTGGGCATGATCAGCATGCCCCGGGCCCGGCTGGCGAGCTCGCGGGCATGGGGCGCCTGGGTGTAGAGCTGGCCCAGCGCCGCGTTGACCCGCGCATCGATCGTCTCGGCCGAGGCGGCCGTGGCGGGCTGGGCGGGAAGGATGGCCAGCACGGCGGCGGTGGCAAGCGCGCCAAGGGTGCCCAGGGTGCCCAGGGTTCCGATCGCGTGGCGGCGGGTGATGGTCATGGCTCTGCCTCTCGTTTATGTTGTTGTGTGTAGCGCCCCGTTGAGGCGGGGTATGTCCTATATGGACCGGCGCGGCGGCGGCTCAAGGGACCCTGCCCGAGCTGCGGTCACTCCAGGGCACAGGCGCAGCATACACCCCGCGGCGCCGAATCGGGAGATGCGGATGCCGGTTTTCGAGATCGACCCCTCGACCAACGTGCTCGGCGAGCGGCTCGAGGCCTGCTCGACCGACCCGATCACCGGGTTCTTCCGCAATGGCTGCTGCGACACCTCCGAGACCGACCGCGGCAGCCATACCGTGTGCGCGGTGATGACCGCCGAGTTCCTGGCGTTCTCGCGGCGGATGGGTAACGACCTCTCGACGCCGCGTCCCGAGTTCGGGTTTCCCGGCCTGCAGCCCGGCGACCGCTGGTGCCTGTGCGCCGCGCGCTTTCTCGAGGCCTACGAGGCCGGCATGGCGCCGCGCGTCAAGCTGACCGCCACGCACAAGCGGGCGCTCGAGATCGTGCCCCTCGAGATGCTCCGCGAGCGGGCGCTCGAGCGAAGCTGAGGCCGGTGGGGCCGGGAGTTCGCGGGCGAGCGAGAACCGCCCCAGCCGAAGCTGGGGCGGAAATACCCAACTCGGGTATTGGCGGACCTCCCGCCCGCGGCGGCCTCCCGACGGAGGGTGAGATCGGGGGGATCTCCGCCGAGCGCCCGTGCGGGCAGGGGTGCGGCCTTGATAGTCGGATGATGGTGAAGGAAGCGTGAACGCGGCGGCGGCGCGGGACGGTGTCGGCCGGTGCGGGCACTTCCATTGCCCTGCGGATGCGCTAATCTCCGGGCGCGGAACAGGGTTCCGTCAGCCGGAGTGCCGCTGTGGACGACTCCAAGGCCCGCTCGTCGGGGCAGGTGCGCTCGCTGACCCGGGCGCTGACGCTGTTGCGGCACCTGGCCGACAGCGGCGAGGGCCTGTCGCTCACCGACCTCGCCGAGGCGGCGGCGCTGCCGCCCTCGACCACCCACCGGCTGCTGACGACGCTGGAGTCCGAGCGGTTCGTCCGGCCCGACCCGCAGGCCGGGGTCTGGCGGATCGGCGTCGCGGCCTTCTATGTCGGCAGCGCCTTTGCGCGCAACCGCGACAAGCTCACGCTGACGCGGCCCTATCTGCGCCGGCTGATGGAGCTGTCGGGCGAGACGGCGAACCTGTTCGTGGAGAGCGACGGCGAGGCGATCTGCATCGGCCAGATCGAGTCGCGCCATGCCATGCGGGCGATCACCGGGGTCGGCGGACGGGTGGCGATGCACGCGTCGGGGGCGGGCAAGGCGCTGCTGGCCCATATGGAGCCGGCGCGCCGCACGCGGCTGCTCGGCGAGCTGGTGCTGACGCGGGAGACGGACCGGACCATCACCGAGCGCGACCGGCTGCAGCGCGAGCTCGAGGAGATCCGACGGCGCGGCCATGCGGTCGACGACGAGGAACACGCGCTCGGCCTGCGCTGCGTGGCGGCGCCGGTGTTCGACGAGACCGGCTGGGCGGTGGCGGCGATCTCGGTCTCCGGCCCCGGCCCGCGCATCCCCGCCGAGCGGCTGCCGGCGCTGGGGCAAATGGTGGCCCAGGCCGCGCTCGAGGCGACGCGCGAGTATGGCGGCACGCCGCCGCTGCCGGCGCAGTAGGGAATCCGCCGCCTCGGGCCGGAATGCGCTGGACGCTGTGAACCGGCTTTGTTATATGCGCTCACGCCCGATCGAGGGTTGCTAATCCGGCGTAGCTCAGCGGTAGAGCAGCGGACTGTTAATCCGTTGGTCGTAGGTTCGAATCCTACCGCCGGAGCCAAAATCTCCTCGAAAGCGCAGAAACACCTAAGTCAAGAACGGGATCGGCAGGCGGAGTGACGAACGCTTCGTCGGGACCAATACAGTTCATACGACGATTTTTCCCGGAAATACTTGCTGCAACGGCGCGCGATGCGGCGCCCCGACGTGACATGCCCCGGTCCCGCCAGGCGGGGAGCGTGCCGGTCAGACGAACTCGGCGATCGGCTCGGGCGTTGGCTTGGCGACGTCGAGGGCCTCGCGCAGCGTGAAGGCGCCCTCGTAGAGCGCGCGTCC
>DATKCQ010000137.1:0-88490 GCA_035513135.1 Thermohalobaculum sp. | reverse complement strand
CTCTACGACCCGCTCGACGGCCATCTCGACCCCTCGGGCACCACCCACGCCTATGCGCGGGCCGCCCGCAACGCCGGGGCCGAGATCGTGCTCAGGACCCCCGTCATCGAGACCAACCCCCGCCCCGACGGCTCCTGGGAGGTGGTGACGGAGGCCGGCACCGTGATCGCCGAGCACCTGGTCAACGCCGCCGGCCTGTGGGCCCGCGAGGTGGGCGCCATGGCGGGCATCTACCTGCCGCTGCACCCGGTCGAGCACCAGTACCTGGTCACCGAGGAGACGCCGGAGGTCTACGAGCGCGACCATGAGCTCCCCCACGTCATGGACCCCGAGGGCGAGTCCTACCTGCGCCAGGAGGGCCGCGGGCTGGTCATCGGCTTCTACGAGCAGACCATGGATCTGTGGGCCGAGGGGGGCACGCCCGCCGGGTTCGGCCACGAGCTGCTGGAGGACAACCTCGAGCGCATCTCCGACTCGGTCGAGTTCGCCTTCCGCCGCTTCCCCGTCCTCGAGCGCGCCGGCATCAAGCAGGTCATCAACGGCCCCTTCACCTTCGCCCCCGACGGCAACCCGCTGGTCGGCCCGGTGCCGGGCCTCACCAACTACTGGTCGGCCTGCGCCGTGATGGCGGGCTTCAGCCAGGGCGGCGGGGTCGGCCTCGCGCTCGCCCAATGGATGGCCGAGGGCGAGCCCGAGCGCGACGTCTTCGCCATGGACGTGGCCCGCTTCGGCCGCTGGATCACGCCAGGGTATACCCGCGCCAAGGTGCGCGAGAACTACCAGCGCCGCTTCTCGGTGAGCTACCCCAACGAGGAGCTGCCCGCCGCGCGCCCGTTCCAGACCACGCCCGCCTACCCGGTCTGGAAGGCCGCGCGCGCCGTCTTCGGCGCGGCTTACGGCATGGAGGCCGTGAACTATTTCGCGCCGGAGGGCGCGCCGCTCTACGAGACGCCGTCCTTCCGCCGCTCGAATGCCTTCGAGGCGACCGGCGCCGAGTGCCGCGCCGTGCGCGAGGGCATCGGCCTCAACGAGATCCACAACTTCGGCAAGTATCTCGTCACCGGCCCCGGCGCGCGGGCCTGGCTCGACCGGATCATGGCGGGCCGGATTCCGAAGCCGGGCCGCATCGCGCTGACCCCGATGCTCAGCCCCAGGGGCCGCATCATCGGCGACTTCACCGTGACCTGCCTCGCCGAGGACCGCTTCCAGCTCACCGCCTCCTATGCCGCGCAGGCCTTCCACATGCGCTGGCTCGAGTGCAACCTGCCGGCCTCGGGCGTGCATATCGAGAACGTCTCCACCCGTCGCCTCGGCTTCCAGATCGCCGGCCCGCGCGCCCGCGACCTGCTGGCCCAGGTCGCCCGCGGCGACGTCTCGAACGCGGGCCTGCGCTTCATGGACGCGAAGGAATTCGACATCGGCCTCAGCCGCGCCCTGGTGCAGCGCGTCACCTACACCGGCGACCTCGGCTACGAGATCTACGTGCCCGCCGAGGACCAGCTCGCCCTGATGCGCACGCTGACCGAGGCCGGCCAGGATCTCGGGCTGCGCCCCTTCGGCATGCGGGCCATGATGAGCCTGCGGCTGGAGAAGTTCTTCGGCTCGTGGATGCGCGAGTACCGGCCCGAATACATGCCCGCCGAGACCGGCCTCGACCGCTTCGTCGCCTACGGCAAGACCGCCGACTTCATCGGCAGGGAGGCGGCGCTGAAGGAGCGCGGCGACGTGCCCGCCCGGCGCATCTGCGCCTTCCTGGTCGAGGCGTCCGACGCCGACGTGGTCGCCTACGAGCCGATCTGGCACGCCGGCAAGGTGGTCGGCTTCTGCACCTCGGGCGGCTATGCCCACTGGGCGCGGCAATCGGTGGCGCTGGGCTTCCTGCCGGTCGAGCTCATCGAGGACGGCCGCGCCGTCGAGATCGAGATCCTCGGCGAGATGCGCCCCGCCCGCCTGGTCACGCGGCCCCTGTTCGACCCGGAGGGGACGCGGATGCGGGGCTGACCCCGGTGGCGGGGCGCGGCTTGCGGTTCACCAGATAAATGCCGATGCCGACCAGCACCAGCGCGGCGATGATCGTCGCCGAGATGTGCTCGCCCAGGATCAGCCAGCTGAACAGCACCCCGAACACCGGGGCGAGGAAGCCGAACGAGGCCATGTCCGAGGCCGGGTAGATCTTGAGGATGTGGAACCACACCAGGAACCCCACGCAGATCAGCGCCACCACCTGGAAGGCGAAGATGCCCCACAGCGCCGGGGTCATCTCGCGAATGACCGGCCCGAACAGCGGCGCGGCCAGGATGAGGATCGGGGCCGAGACCCCGAGCTGGTAGAGAAGCTGCATCTCGGCCGAGGCGCGCGCGAGCCTGGTGACCCGCGCCAGGAACGGAATCACCGCCCAGAACATGGCGGCGACCAGCGCGAGGATATCGCCAAACAGCGCGTGCTCGGTGGCGGGCTGCGCGTTGCGCGCCAGCGCCAGGGCCACGCCGGCCACGGCGAGACCCAGCCCCAGCCCCCGCACCCGGGTCAGCCGCTCGCCGGCGATCAGGACGTGCGCGCCCAGAGCCACCCACACGGGCATGGTGTAGAACAGCACCGAGACGCGCGCGACCGAGGTGTACTCGACCGACTGGAACAGCAGCAGGAACTCCACCGCGAACACCGTGCCGCACACGGCCCCCGGCCCGAGACTGCCATCGGCGATGCTGAGCCGGCGCCGCGCCAGCCAGGCGAAGGTCAGCACCGGCAGGAAGGCGCAGGCCGAGCGCAACCCCGCCTGGAACACCGGGGCGAGCCCGGCATTGACCAGCTTGACCAGCACCTGGTTGAGCCCCATCAGCGCCGAGAAGACGACGAGCGCCGTGGCCCCGAGGGCGTCGATCCTGTCCTTGCGTTGCACGGGCGGCCTCTCTTGCTCCGGCCGGAATCAGAGCGATTTCGAGCAAAGTGGACTCACTTTGCGGCTCGGAAATCGCGGTGACTCAACGTGCCGGAGCCGTTTCGGTGGTCCCTGAATCACCGAAACGGCTCTGGGGGGCAAGGGCACGGCCGGGTCAACGGCAATTGTGCCGCACGCGCCCCCCGCCGGCGCGGGCTCAGCCCCCGCCGCGGCGCCAGGGCTGGAGCAGCGCCTCGGCCTCCTCGCGACCCGTCTCGGTAAGCTCGAGCGCCTCGCCGTCGCGCCGCACGAAGTCGCGGTCGATGCTGCGGGCCAGCACCGCGCGGGCGCGCTCGGCGCTCCAGCCGAGATGGGTGTGCATGGCCGCCGCCACGTTCTCCTCCTGTCGCTCGGCCCCCGCCTCGTGGGTGGCAAGATGGACCACCAGCGCCCGCGCCTCGTTCTCCACCGCCTGCCGCGCCCGGCGGTGCAGGCCGGCGACCAGCCCGTAGCGTGGGCCGAACAGGAAGGCGGCGGCGAGGCACACCCCGGTCATGCTCGCCATCATGCCGCCGATCGAGACGTCCCACGCCACCGCCAGCCCATAGCCCGAGAGCGTCGAGACCGCCGAGATCGCCACGCCGCCGAGCACGATCCAGACCAGCCGGTCGCTCAGCAGGTAGGCCGCCGCCGGCGGCACGATGACGAAGGCGATGAACAGGATCGCGCCCACCGCGTCGAAGGCGGCGACCGCGGTGCCGCTGACCAGGAACAGCAGCGCGTAGAACAGCACCCGCGGCCGGAAGCCGAAGGCCGCCGCCAGCACCGGGTCGAAGGTGGCGAGCTTCAGCTCCTTCCAGAACAGCGCCACGAAGGCCGCGTTCACCGCCGCCATCGCGCCCATCCAGACCAGCGCCTGCGGCACCCGGTAGCCGGCGAGCTCGACCGTGTCGAGCCAGACGAAGCCGATCTCGCCCAGGAGCACGGTGTGCGCGTCGATGTGGACCTCGCGCGCGTAGACGTTGAGCAGCAGCACGCCCATCGAGAACAGCGCCGGGAACACCAGCCCGATCGCTGCGTCGTGCTTGACCCGGCCGGTGCCGGCGACGAGCTCGGTCAGCACCACCGTCAGCACCCCGGTCAGCGCCGCGCCGGCGATCTGCACCGGCCCGGCGACCGCCCCGGTGATCAGCCACACGGTAACGATGCCGAACACGATCGAGTGGCTGATGGCGTCCGCCAGCATGGCGTTGCGGCGCAGGATCAGGAACGGCCCGAGCAGCGCCGAGGCGGCGCCGACCATCAGCCCGGTGGCGACGATCATCAGCGCGGGGTTGTCGAGGATCGCCTGCATCAGCGGCCCCCCGGCCCGATCTCGGCGAGCGTGCGCTCGGCCTCGCGCCGACCCTCGGGCGTCAGCACCCAGTGCCGGCCCTCGCCCGGCATGTGGCGGGCACGGCGGACCTGGCCGCGCGCCTCGAGCCGCTCGAGCACGCCGTGCGTGCCGAGCCGGTGATAGGCGTCGAGCATGCCCTGCTCGGCCGGGTAGTCGGGGTCGCCGTGCTCGCGGGCGAGGCTGAGCATGGTGGCGAGCACCTGCCGGCCCCTGAGCCGCCGCCGCTCGCGGACGCGCCCGGCCGCCTCCCAGACCACGCCGCGGCCCGGCGCGAACAGAATCGAGACGAGCACCGCCGCCGAGGCGGCCAGCACGATCAGCGGGCCGGTGGCGAGGCCGGCTCCCAGCGCGCTGATCACCGCCCCGACGATTCCCGAGGCCATGCCGATCAGGGCGGCGAGCACGACCATGTGCTCGAGCCGGCTGACCCACTGCCGCGCCGCCGCGGCGGGGGCGATGACCATCGCCGCCATCAGCACCACGCCGACCATCTGCAGGCCGACCACCACGGCCAGCGCCACCATCACCGTCAGCGCCACCTCGAGCAGGGTGACCGGCAGGCCCAGCGTGCGGGCGAACTCCGGGTCGAAGGTGACCAGCTTGAACTCCTTCCACAGCGCCAGCACCACGGTGAGCGCGACGCCGGTGACGCCGCCCATGAGGACGAGATCCGAGCGCAGGATGGCCGCCGCCTGGCCGAACAGGAAGGTCTCGAGCCCCGCCTGGCTGGCGCCGCCCATGCGCTGGATCACGGTGAGCAGCACCACGCCGACGGCGAAGAACACGCTGAGCGCGATGCCGATCGCCGCATCGGTCTTGAGCCGCGAGAGCCGGGTCAGCGCCAGCACCGTCAGCGCCGCCAGCCCGCCGGTGAACAGCGCGCCGCCGAGGATCCAGCCGAGATCGCGCGTGCCCGCGACGAGAAACCCGAGGCAGACCCCGGGCAGCGCCGCGTGGCTGAGCGCGTCGCCCATCAGGCTCTGCTGGCGCAGCACCGCGAAGCTGCCGAGCACGCCGCTGATGACGCCGAGGATCGCGGCGCCCATCGCCACGGTGTGCAGGGTGTAGTCGGAGAGCAGGTCCCAGGCGGTCATCGGCAAGCGTCTCGCGCAAGGCTCATTCGCCCGATACCCCGTCGGTGGCGCGGGCCCCGAAGCCCTCGATCAGCGAGATCTGCCCGCCATAGGCGCGGCGCAGGTTCTCGGGCGTGTAGGCGCGCTCCACCGGGCCCTGGGCGATCACCCGGACGTTGAGGATGACGATCCAGTCGAAGTACCGGCGCACCGTCTGCAGGTCGTGATGCACCACGACCAGCGTCTTGCCGCGCGCGCGCAAATCCTCGAGCAGCCGCACGATGGCGCGCTCGGTGGTGGCGTCGACGCCGGCCATCGGCTCGTCGAGGAAGTAGAGGTCGGCCTCCTGCACCAGCGCCCGGGCGACAAACACGCGCTGCTGCTGGCCGCCCGAGAGCTGGCTGATCTGGCGCCCGGCGAGCTCGGCGATGCCGACCTCCTCGAGCGCCGCCATGGCCCGGCGCCGCTCGCCCGCGCCCGGCCGGCGCAGCCAGCCGAGATGGCCGTAGCGCCCCATCATCACCACGTCGAGCGCCGTGGTGGGGAAGTCCCAGTCCACCGCCGAGCGCTGCGGCACGTAGGCGACGCGCCGGCGCACCGTGCGGTAGGGCTGGCCGAACAGGTAGACGTGCCCCGCCGTGCGCGGCACCAGCTCCAGCACCGACTTGATCAGCGTGCTCTTGCCCGCGCCGTTCGGCCCGACGATGGCGGCCATCACCCCGGGCGGCACGTCGAGGTCGATGTCCCACAGCGCCGGCCGGCCCTGGTAGCTGACCGTCAGGTCCTCGACATGCAGCGCCAGGCCGGGCTCGTGCACCGGCCCCTGCGGACCCGTCGCCGTGCGCTCGTTCATCGGCACTCTCTGGTCGCGCCTAGCCGCCGGTCGGCACCTGCCAGCGCTCGGCCCAGGCGACCAGCTCGCCCGGCAGCGGCAGCGGGCGGCCGCCGAGCGCGCTGACGATCGCCATCGTGTTGGCGTGGATCATGCCGATATAGGTGCCGGCGGCGGTGCCGGCCTCGCCCATCGCATCCGAGTAGAGCTCGGGGCCAAGCGCCACCTCGTGGCCGCGCTGGTTGGCCGCCTCGATCACCGCGTTCACCGTGCGCGGGCTGATGGTCGACTCGATGAACACCGCCGGCACCTCGCGCGCGACCACCAGATCGACGGTGGCGCGGATGTCGGCGATGCCCGCCTCGCTCTCGGTCGAGATGCCCTGGATGCCGGCCACCTCGATGCCGTAGGCGCGGCCGTAATAGGCGAAGGCGTCGTGCGCCGTGACCAGCACGCGCTGCCGATCGGGGATGGAGGCGACGCTCGCCCGCACCCAGTCGTCGAGCGCCTCGAGCTCGGCCGCGTAGGCGTCCGCGCGCGCCCGGATCGCGTCGGCGCAGCCGGGCACGAGCGCGGCCAGCTCGCCGGCGACCACCTCCGCGGTACGGGCCCACAGCCGCGCGTCCATCCATACGTGCGGATCGGCATAGTCGGCGCTTTCGGGCAAGATCAGCTCGCCCGTGGGGATCGCGGCCTCGGCCACGGCCCTGGTGGGCTTGCGCTCGGCCACACTGGCGAACACCTCGCCGAGCTGGCCCTCGAGGTTGTGCCCGACATAGAGGATGGCGTCGGCGGCGAACAGCGTGCGCACGTCGCCGGCGCTCGCCTGGTAGAGATGCGGGTCGGTCCCCGGCCCCATCATCGCCGTCACCGCGACGCAGTCGCCGCCGACATTGGCGGCGACGTCCGCGAGCATGCCGACGGTGGCCAGCACGCGCGGCTTCTCCGCCGCGCCGGCCGGCAGCGCGAAGGCCAGCGCCGCGCCGGCCGCCAGTGTTCCGATCAGTCGTATCAGTGCCATCGTTGCCAACTCCTCAGCCCGGCTGCCGGACGGTCGCCCAGCGACGCGCAACATGGTCGGCGGCGGGCCCTCTGTCAACTGGCTAGGAAAGTTTGCCTCAACCAATTCTGTCCGCGCTCCGCCAGTGGCGGGACGGGGAAGGCTGCCCGAAAGTGCGGTTGCTTGAAATTTCGGGGAGATGTGCCAATTTACGGATGGTTGACGAAATCTAGAAATTAATACACATGGAACAAGTGAAATGAAGATTCATGTCATCCACGAGAACGCGGTCTGGACGGCGCCGCTGTTTCGCGAACTCGCGGCGCGCGGGCTGCCTTACGAGGACTGGCACCTCGACGCCGGGCTGGTCGAGCCGCAGGCGCCGCCGCCCGATGGCGTGTTCTACAACCGCATGAGCGCCTCCTCGCACGCCCGCGGCCACCGCTACGCCCCCGAGCTGACCGGCCATGTGCTGGGCTGGCTCGCGGCGCATGGGCGGCGCACGGTGAACGGGCCGGGGGCGATCGCGCTCGAGGTGAGCAAGCTCGCGCAGTACGCGGCGCTCGGGGCGCACGGCATCGCCACCCCGCGCACGATCGGCGCGGTGGGGCGCGAGGCGGTGCTGCGCGCGGCGCGCGCGCTGGGCCGGGCGCCCTTCATCCTCAAGCCCAACCGGGGCGGGGCCGGGGCCGGGGTGCAGGTGGTGCGCGACGCGGACGAGCTCGCCGCCATCCTCGACGACCCGGCGACGGTGCCGCCCCTGGACGGCACCTGGCTGGTGCAGGACTACGTCGAGGCCGCCGAGCCCGCCATCACCCGCTGCGAGCTGATCGGCGGGCGCTTCCACTACGCCGTGCGGGTGAACACCTCGGCCGGCTTCGAGCTCTGCCCGGCCGATGCCTGCGACCTGCCCGACGGGCGCGAGCGCTTCGAGATCATTCCGGGTTTCGACGACCCGCTGATCGCCCGCTACCGCGCCTTCGCCGCGGCGAACGGCATTGATGTGACCGGCATCGAGTTCATCCGCGACGGCTCGGGCCGCGCGCTGACCTACGACGTCAACACCAATACCAACTACAACAGCGCCGCCGAGGCGAAGGCCGGCGTGCAGCCCGGCATGGCGCGCCTTGCCGAATTCCTCGGCGAGGAGCTCGCCCGCGCCCGCCGCGCCGCCTGAGGGGATGGCTCCCCTGGCCCGGCCGCGCGGCGGGCATGAGCCTTTGCGCATGATCTCCTGCGTGATGTCCACTTTCTGGACGCGGCAAGCCGAATCGAGTAGGAACAAAAACAGAACTTCCACCTTGGGAGGATCCCGTGCCCCTGAGCGGCCAGCCCGAACTCGCCCTGATCCGCCCCGGCCGGGTGCACGAGGCCGGCGGGCCGGCGCGGCGCGCCTTCGCCGCGGCGCTTGCCGGGCGGCTCGCCGGGCCGGTGCTGTGGATCGCCGAGCGGCGCGAGCGCGAGATGCTCTGCCCGCAGGGGCTGGCGCCCTTTCTGGACCCGGCGCGGCTGATCCTCGCCCGGCCGTCCGGGGCGCGGGCGCTCCTGCAGGCGGCGGAGGAGGCGCTGCGCTCGGGCGCTGTCTGCCTCGTCGTCGCCGAGCTCGCCGAGGCCCCGGACCTGACGCAGAGCCGCCGCCTGCAGCTCGCCGCCGGCGCCGGCGGCGGGCGCGGCCTCTGCCTGGTGCCCGAGGCGGGCCTGCGCCCCAACGCCGCCGAGACCCGCTGGCACTGCGTGCCCGTGGCCGGCGGCCCCGCCCGCCAGCGCTGGGAGCTGGTGAAGAACAAGCGCGGCCGGGTCGGCGCGTGGGAGGTGGCATGGCGGGAGGCCAGGGGAGAGGCGTGGGAGGCGGGCACCGCCCTGCCCGTTCCGGCCCTGTCCCTTGCGGCCCACCCTCTCCGCCGCGCCGCCCGCGCCGCCCGCGCCCCCGGGATCGATGGTTGAGCCGGGGGTTGCACGCCGTGCGCCGCGCCCTTGCGGGCGCAGCGTCCGGCGCGCGGCGGCCCCGCCCCCGCCCCCCGCCAGCCGCCCCGCGCCGCCTGCGGCGGCGGGGGCCGCTTTCGGGGGTGCGGGTGGAGGCGCGCTCGCCCCGTCACGCCGAGGCTGAGCCAGACCGGACCCTAGAGCTGTTTCGGTGCTTCCTGAATCACCGAAACGGCCCTAACATCTTGAGTTGCCGCGATTTCCGAGCCGCAAAGTGAGTCCACTTTGCTCGAAATCGCTCTAGACCGCATCCGCGAGACCCGACCCCTGCCATGTCCCGCCGCAT
The DNA here is from genome assembly GCA_035513135.1 of Thermohalobaculum sp. Lineage (GTDB taxonomy): Bacteria > Pseudomonadota > Alphaproteobacteria > Rhodobacterales > Rhodobacteraceae > Thermohalobaculum. The sequence continues at coordinate 79,042 of DATKCQ010000137.1, read as the reverse complement.
CATCGCCGCCGCGCTGCCCCATCTCGCCGCCGAGAACGCGCTGCGGCACGAGGGGCGCAGCGGCCTCGAGCGCCCCTTCGCCGTGGTCGAACGGGTGGGCGGTGCGCTCCGTCTCGCCTCGGTGAACCCGGCCGCCGCCGCCGCGGGGCTCGCCCCCGACCTCGGGCTGGCGGACGCCAGCGCCCTCTGCCCCGGCCTGCTCACGCGGCCGGCCGCGCCCGGGCGCCTCGCCGGCTTCCGCCGCGCGCTGGTGCGCTGGGCCGGGCGCTTCTCGCCGCTGGTCGCGACCGAGGGCGATGCGCTGATCCTCGACGCCACCGGTTGCGCCCACCTGTTCGGCGGCGAGGCGGCGATGCTCGAGGCCCTGCTTGCCGGGCTCGCCGACCTCGGGCTGACCGGGCGCGCCGCGATGGCGGACACAAGGGGCGCCGCCTGGGCGCTGGCGCATTTCGGCCCCGCCCCGCTGGTCATCGCGCCCCAGGGGCGCAGCCGCGCCGCCATCGGCCCGCTCGGCGTTGCCGCGCTGCGCCTGGACAGGGAGGCCGCCGAGGGTCTCGCCGCCCTCGGCCTCGTCGCCGTCGAGGACGCCGCGCGCATCCCCCGCGGCGCGCTGGCCCGGCGCTTCGGGCTGGCCACGCTGCGCCGCCTCGACCAGGCGCTCGGGGCCGAGCCCGAGCCGGTCGCCCCCGAGCCGCCCGCCCCCGCCTTCGCCGCGCGCCTCACCCTGCCCGAGCCGGTCGGCCAGGTGGAGGACGTCATGGCGGGTCTCGAGCGGCTGCTCGCTCGGCTCTGCCGGACGCTCGAGACCCGGCAGGCGGGCGCCCGGCGCCTGCGCCTCACGGTCCGCCGGGTGGACGGCGCCGACGCCGGGGCGGCGATCACCCTGGCCCGGCCGCTGCGTGACCCCGCCCGCCTCGCCGCCCTCCTCGCGCCGAAGGTGGCGCAGATCGACGCCGGCCACGGCATCGACGCGCTCCGCCTCGAGGCCACCGAGGTCGAACCCTTGTGCCCCGCGCAGGTCCGGCGGGGCGGCGAGGGGAACGGGGCCGGCGGGAGCGAGGGGGACGACGGGCTCGCCGACCTGCTGAGTCGCCTCGGCAACCGCATCGGGTTCGAGAGCCTGATCCGCCTCATCCCCGCCGAGAGCCACATCCCCGAACGGGCCTTCAGCCAGGCCGCCGCACTGTGGTCGGCACCCGAGCCCTTCCCGGCGGTTGGACCGCCCCGCCCGCTCACCCTGTTCCCGCCCGAGCCGGTGACGCCCGCGCCGGTGACGCTCGGGGCAGGCCCCGCCCGCCCGGCCGCCCTGCCCCCGGCCCGCTTCCGCTGGCGCCGCCGCCGCCTGACGCTGGTCCGGGCGCAGGGCCCCGAGCGTCTTGCCCCCGAATGGTGGTGGCACGACCCGGCCTGGATCTCCGGTCTGCGCGACTACTGGTGCGTCGAGACGCAGGAGGGCCCGCGCCTGTGGCTGTTCCGCACCCCCGAGGCTCCCCGCCCCCTCTGGTTCGCGCACGGCGCGTTCGCGTGAGCGGCGGCGCCACCCGGTGCCCGGGCAAGCCGCCGGATTCCAGATGCCCGGGTCAGGCCCGGCGATGATCCGGGGACGGGTGATCCGTCAGCATCAGCCCGGGCCGGCGGCGCGCCCGGCGAGCGCCTGCGAGAGCTCGCGCGTGGTGCGCTCGAGACGGCGGCCGAGGATGCGCACCAGCTCGAGCGAGATGTCGGGGAACTCGCGGATCAGGTTCAGCACGACGTTGCGGTCGAGGCGCAGCACCTCGAGGTCGCTGCGCGCGGCAATCCCGGTCGAGCGCGGCTGCTCGCAGATCACCGCCAGCTCGCCGAAGATCTCGCCCGGGCCCAGCACCGCGACGCGCTGCTCGCCGCCGTCGGTGGGCATCAGCACGTCGACCTCGCCGCCGAGCACGATGTAGGCGGCATCGCCCTCGTCGCCCTTCTCGAACAGCCGCTCGCCGGCGCGATAGATGCGCGCCTCGCCCATCATCGCCACGACCTTGAGCTGTTTCGGGTCGACATTGCGAAAGAGCTGCATTTCCTGCATCACCTGCACGGCCCGGTTGAGGTTCATCAGCCATCCCTCCCTGTCGTCCCGTCGGCGGCGCGGTCCGGGGGCGCGCCGAGCGTCTCGCAGTGCACGCTGCCGTTCGATTCGATCTCCACTTTCAGGTCGGCGTCGTCCACGGCGGGATCGTCGGCGGCGAAGACGAACGCCGCGTCGGGCAGCTCGTCGCGGACCACCGCGCGCAGGGCGCGGTCGCCCTCGCCGCCGCCCGAGGCGACGCCGTCGAGGATCACCAGCTGCGGCCGCTTGAGCAGCGCGCGCACCAGCGCCACCCGGCGCCGGGCGGTAGCCGAGAGATTGCCGCCGCCGCTGCCGGCCGGGGTGCCGAGGCCGAGCCGGACCAGGTCGTCGCGCAGGCCCGCGGCGCGGATCGCCGCCTCCATGCGCTCGGCCAGCAGCTTCCAGGCGGCCTTGCGGTCGTGGCGGCGCTTGGCGTTGAGGATGTTCTCGGCCACCGAGCGGCCCGGGTTGAAGCGCTCCTCGTCGAAGAAGACGAAACCCTCGCGGCCCTCGAGGTGCTTGCGCACCCGGCCCTGCACCGCCGTCAGCCGGGCCATGCGCCCCTCGTCGAGCACGTCGAGCCGGTCGCGGGTCTGCACGAAGGCCATGGCGAGTACCAGCAGCGTCTCGCGCTGCTCGGGCTTGATGGCATCGAGCGGCAGGCCGTGCAGGCCGCGCAACAGCTCGGCGGCGGCGAGGATGTCGGCCTTCGGATAGGCTGGGAAGGCGTCGAGCACCGAGGAAGCCTCGCCCACCGTCTCGACCAGGGTGGCGAACTCCTCTGCGATGTCGCGGCCGATTGCCTCGAGCTCGGGGCGGGCGCCGGCGGCGTCGAGCGCCCCGGCGACCAGCGGCATGCGCGCCAGCGCGCGCATGTCGGCGGCGGGCTCGAGCGGCATGCCGAAGAGCACGTTCTCGAGCAGGTTGGCATTGGTGTTGAAACGGCCGGCCTCCCAAGGCTCGGCGACATCGGCGAGCGCCTCGGCGCCGATCGCCGCGTTCAGCTCGGCCCGGGCGGCGAGGATCGGGCCGGTCCAGCGCTCCGCATGGCGCGGGTCGATGCGGCTGTCGAGCGCGCCGGCAACCAGGTCGTCCGCGAGGCCCACACGGTCGACCAGGGCGAGGATGCGCTGGTCAAGCTCGTCAGGGCCGGTGATTCCGGCGGCCTCGTAATCGACCCAGTCGCCTTCCGGGTCGGCGGTGAGGTTGCCGGTGAGCCGCGCTTCGCGCAGCAGCGTCATGGCCTCGGCGGTGGATTGCTCGGCGAGGTCGGGTGCCCGGCGCATCAGTCCGTAGACCAGGTTGTCGCGGATCGAGCGCGACAGGATGCCGGGCTCGCTGCCGACATAGGCCAGGGTGGCGCCGATGTCGGGCAGGGTCAGCTCGGTGAGCGGCCGCCCGGCGATGGCGACGCGGCCCGCGGCCGGCTCGATCAGCCCCGCCATCATGCGCAGGAGGGCGTCGCGCGCCCCGTTGCCGCCGCCAAACACGGCCGCCGTCTCGCCGGGGCGGATGACCAGGCGGGACACGGTCAGGCCGCCGCTGCCGGGGCCGCCCTCGACGCCGGAGAGCTCGAGTTCGCCCTTCAGCGGCTCGGCGCGCTCGGCGAAGATGCGCTCGGGCGGGTAGACGCCCTCGCCGGTGAAGCTCTCGATGACGTACTCGTAGCGGCTGTTGAAGTCGTTCCAGCGCTGGATGTAGTTCAGCACCTCGCGCCACGGCCCGGCCAGGTCCTTGTAGGCGGCGAGCACCGCCACCAGCGAGCCGAAGTCGAGCCGCCCGACGATCACCAGGTAGCCGCCGATCGAGTAGAAGAAGAACGGCGTGAGCTGGTTCAGGAAGTTGTTGACGAACTTGATGGTGAACTTGCGCCGGAACAGCTGCAGCCGGATCAGCGTGTTGGTGTGCAGCCGCCCGGTGAGCTGCGCCAGGTGCCAGCGCGCCGTGTCGTTGGTGAAGATCTCGGGGATGTTGCCGACGCTCTCGCCGATGTTGTCGGCCAGCGTGCGGGTGTTGCGCGCCCGCGCCCGGTTCAGCCGGATCACCTTCCTCTGCAGGAGCGGGATCACGACTGCCTGGATCGGGTAGAGCGAGATCGCCGCCAGCCCCAGCCAGACGTCCTGCATGAAGATGAACAGCATGTAGACGCAGAGCAGCCCGCCCTGGAAAGCCGGGGTCGAGATCACCTCGCCGATGAAGCCGCCGAGCGGCTCGATCTCGCCCAGCATCGCCTGGATGACCTCGCCGGGCTTGGTGGTGCGGAAGCGCGCGATGCGAAAGCGCAGCACCTGCTCGAACAGCATGAAGCGCAGGCGGCGCAACATGCGCTCGCCGCACATGCCCACCGCGATCCAGAGCACCCACTTCACGCCGTTGATCAGGACCACCATGCCGAGGAAGGCGAAGCACAGCAGCAGCAGGTAGGGGACCTGGTCGAACTCGAAGCCGAGCACCACGCGCGGGAAGTCGCGCCCGTCGATGGCGTCGTTGACGATGATCTTGGGAATCTCGAGCGAGATGTAGACCAGCGGGAAGGACAGTACCGTGAGCGCAAGAATAATAATCTGCTCGCGCTTCGAGTGACGCCAGACGAACTTTACAAAACGCCGTTCCATGCATCCCCCCCGGAGCGGGCGAATGTTCGTTCATGCCCCGGCTGCGCGCAAGCGCAGATTGCGCGGGTGCGCAACCGCGCCGCGGCCCGTGGCGTTCCTCGTCAGTCGGCGAGGAGATGCAGCGCCACGCTCCGCCGGCGCGCGGGCGTGCGATGCTCCCACAGGAAAATGCCCTGCCAGCGGCCCAGGGCAAGGCGCCCCCCGATCACGGGAACGGCAATGTTGACGCCCGAGAGCACGGTGCGGATATGGCCCGGCATGTCGTCCGGCCCCTCGGCGTGGTGGCGGTAGAGCTCGGCCCCGCCCTGCGGCGCCATGCGCGCGAAGGCGTCCTCGAGATCGCGCATCACGTCCGGATCGCAGTTCTCCTGGATGGCGATCGAGGCCGAGCTGTGCTGGCAGAACAGTGTGAGCAGGCCGGTCTCGGCCCCTTGCGCAGCCAGCCATGCGGCGATCTCGTCGGTGATCAGGTGCAGCCCGGGGGCGGGCGGCTCGAAGGCGAGAATCCCGGTTACCTGGCGCATGAGGGCATGCTAGAGCGATTTCGAGCGGAGTGGAATCACTTTGCGACTCGGAAATCGCGGCAATTCAATATGCTAGAGCCGTTTCGGTGGTTCCTGAATCACCGAAACGGCTCCAGGCGATGCCTGCGCCGGAATGGAGGGGAAGCAGATGCAATACGACCCGGACCTGCCCTGGCGGGACATGCGGGGTGACGGCTTCAACGCGCAGATCGGGCCGATCGGCTTTGCCGAGCTGGGCGACAACCGCTGGTGCGCCAGCCTGGAGCTCGATGCGCGCCACATCAACGTGGGCGGGGTGTGCCATGGCGGGGTGCTGCTCAGCCTCGCCGACGTGGCGATGGGCGCGGCGACCTTCGCCGCCGGCGGCGGGCGTCCCTGCGCGACGATCCAGCTGGACGCGCATTTCCTCGCCGCCGCCAAGTCCGGCCAGCGGCTGCTGGCGCTCGCCACCCAGCTGCGCAAGGTGCGCGAGCTCTCCTTCATGCAGTGCGAGATCTGGAGCGGGGAGCGGCATGTGCTGCGTGCCAGCGGCACCTGGAAATACCTCGCGAGCGGTGCCTCGGGCGCAACCGGCTCCGGCGCGGTGGTCTGAGCGGCGGCGGCTCAGGCCGAGGCGAGGTGGTCGATCAGCTTGTCGACGTCGCCGCCGCGCGCCTCGAGCATGCTGCCGATTTCCTCGCGCTGGGTGACCAGGAGCGAGATGCCCTCGATCACGATGTCGGCAATCACCACGCGGCCCGGCTGATCGCTGACCAGCCAGTCCACGGCAATCGGCCCCCCGCCGGCACGCTCGATCGAGGTTTTCACCAGCAAGCCCTTGCGCCCGGCATCGACGACCGTGCCCATGGTGAACAGCTCGCCCTGGCGGGCCGCGCCGGAATATTCCTGGAACCTCCGGGCATAGACGGCCGAGACGAAGCCGCTGAAGGCGTCGACGAAGCGCGATTGCTGGGCCTCGTTCATGCGATGCCAGACGGGGCCGGCGACGAAGCGGGCGATCTCGGGCATCGCGCCGCGCTTCTCCATGATGCGCCGCAGCCGCCCCGCCTTCTCGGCGCCGGAGCCGGCACTCTCGACCAGCGCCGTCACCTCCTTCATGGTGACCCGCACGAACTCCACCGCCTCGTCGCGGTTCAGAGCCAGCGCCGGCATGGGCCCGAGCAAGATGGCGGCACCGGCGAGCGTCGCCCCTGCCGTGCAGCCCAGGAACCGCCTCCGATCGATCTGCATCATGCATTCCCCGTGTTCTTGACATCCTCGCCGGCGACGACGCCCGACCACCTGGCCCTTGGCGGTCCGGTGCCCGGCACATGTAATGTCCCACCCGCACCGGGTCCAGAGTGGCCGTGGCAGACAGACGTCTCCACCCCGGCTTGCCATCCGTCGGCAGCACCGGGATCGGCGCTCCGGCCGCGGACTGTTGCGCTGGCGCAACAGTTACCGGGATCCGCCCGGTGCGAAGGCAGCTCGACCGGCACCTCATGGAGGGTGAATTCGCTGTGGGACTCACAATGGTTAATCAGAATTTCACATATTCCATGCACCAGATCGGCCTGCAGATCCAGTGACGTTCAAAACTGTCCGGGGCGCCTTCAAGTCACGTCCAGGCAAGTCACGTCCAGCAGTCGAAAAGGCCGCCTCATGACTCAGCCCGCCGGTCGTGCCGAGCTCCGCAATGCCGTCAGCAGCTGCCGCGGGCACTTTCTCTCGGTCGCGGTGTTCAGCATCTTCGTCAACCTGCTGATGCTGACCGGCCCGCTGTTCATGCTGCAGATCTACGACCGCGTGCTGACCAGCCGGTCGGAGGAGACGCTGGTCGCCCTGCTGGTGCTGGTCACCGGGCTGTTCGCCATGATGGGCGTGCTCGAGTTCATCCGCGGCCGCGTGCTGGCGCGGGCCGGGGGCCGGATCCAGAGCCTGCTCGACGGGCGGGTGATGTCGGCGGTGCTGCGCCGCTCGATCGTACCGTCCGAGCGGGCCCGGCCGAGCAGCGCCCCGCAGGACCTCGAGGCGGTGCGCCAGCTGCTGTCCGGCGCGGCGCCGTTCGCCCTTTTCGACATTCCGTGGACGCCGATCTTCGTCGCCGTGATCTTCCTCTTCCACCCGTTCCTGGGCTGGATCGCGGTGGCCGGCGGTCTGCTCCTGATCGCGCTCACGGTGATCAACCAGTTGCGTTCGCGCGGCCCCGCGGCCGAGGGGCAGCGCGCCAGCCACGAGGCCGAGAACCTGGGCGAGGCGCTGCGCCAGAACGCCGAGGTGGTGCAGGGGCTCGGCATGCGCGCGGGCGCGCTCGGCCGCTGGCTCGGGCTACGCAGGCAGGCGCTGGCGGGCCAGATCCTGGCCTCGGACCGCACCGCGAGCTACACGGCGGCGTCCAAGGCCCTGCGCTTCTACCTGCAGTCGCTGATGCTCGCCGCGGGCGCCTGGCTGGTGCTGCAGCAGGAGGTCTCGGCGGGCATGATGATCGCCGCCTCGATCATGCTGGGCCGGGCGCTGGCGCCGGTCGAGCAGGCGATCGGCCAGTGGGGGCTGGGCCAGCGGGCGCTGCGCGGCTGGCGCGCGCTCGGCGAGCTGCTCGAGAGGACCCCGCCCGAGCCGACGCGGACCGCCCTGCCCGCCCCCGGTGGGCTGGTCGAGGTGCAGGGCGTCACGGTCTTCGGGCCGGGGGAGAACAGGCCCCTTCTGCGCAATGTCACCTTCAGGGCCGAGCCCGGCACGGCGATCGGCGTGATCGGGCCCTCCGGCGCGGGCAAGACCACGCTGGCGAAGGTCCTGACCGGCATCTGGCCGCCGTCGGCCGGCAAGATGCGCCTCGACGGTGCCGCGCTGGACCAGTGGCCGCAGGACACGCTGGGGCGGCACATCGGCTACCTGCCGCAAGAAATCGGGGTGATGACCGGCACGGTGGCCGAGAACATCGCCCGCATGGACGAGGATCACGAGGATTCCGAGGTCGTTGCCGCCGCCGGGCGGGCCGGGGCGCACGAGCTGCTGCTCGGTCTGCCCGAGGGCTACGACACCGCGGTCGGCGCGGGCGGCCTGCGCCTATCCGGCGGCCAGCGCCAGCGCGTCGCCCTAGCCCGCGCGCTCTATGGCGACCCGCCGGTGCTCGTGCTCGACGAGCCGAACGCGAACCTCGACGCCCAAGGCGAGCAGGCGCTGATCAAGACGGTGCGCGAGGCCAAGGCGCGCGGCCGCACGGTGATCGTCATGGCGCACCGGCCCAGCGCCATCGCCGCGTGCGACATGCTGCTGATGCTCGACCGCGGCATGCAGGTCGATTTCGGACCGCGCGACGAGGTGCTGAAGCGGCGCATCCGCAACTTTCCGCAGCTCGTCAGGGGCGCCGAGGCCGGCCGGCCGGAGGCGCCCGCCGCCGACAGTGCGGCCGGCTCGAAAATAAAGGACCCGGCATGAGGAACAACCACGCCCCCGACGGCTGGAGCGCGGGCAGCTACATCCGCCTCGGCCTGTTCTGCGTGGTCGTGCTCGGCGCCGGGCTCGGCGGCTGGGCGGCGACGGCGAACCTGCATGGCGCGGTGATCTCGACGGGCCAGCTCGGGGTCGAGAACCGCCGCCAGGTGGTGCAGCACCCGGACGGCGGGGTGGTGAGCGAGATCCTGGTGCGCGAGGGCGACCTGATCGAGGCCGGCGCGGTGTTGATCCGGCTCGACGGCTCCAGGCTCGCGTCCGAGCTGACGGTGCTCGAGAGCCAGCTCTACGAGCTGATGGCCCGGCGCGGCCGGCTCGAGGCCGAGCAGGCCGAGCGCGACCGCATCGCGTTCGACCCGGAGCTGCTCGCCGCGGTGCGGATCGATCCGCGGTTGCGCTCGCTGATCGACGGTCAGCAGGCGCTGTTCGAGGCGCGGATCAGCACGATGGCGAACGAGATCGACGTGCTGCGCGAGCGCCAGGAGCAGATCCGCGAGCAGATCACCGGCGCCCAGGCCGAGATCGCCTCGCTCGACCGCCAGCGCGTGCTGATCGGCCAGGAGCTCGAGGCCCAGCAGGAGCTGCTGCGAAAGGGCCTCGCCCAGGCGAGCCGGGTGCTGGGGCTCGAGCGCGAGGCGGCACGGCTCGACGGCGAGCGCGGCAGGCTGGTCTCGCAGGCCGCCCAGCTCAAGGGCCAGATCTCCGAGATCGAGATCGAGCTGCTGCGGCTGGGCGCGGCCCGGCGCGAGGAGGCGCTGGCGCAGCTGCGCGAGTTCGGCTTTCGCGAGCTCGAGCTCCAGGAGCGGCGCATCGCGCTGAGGGAGCGGCTGGCGCGGCTCGACCTGCGCGCGCCGCTGGGCGGCATCGTGCTCGACATGACGGTGCATGCGCTGCAGGGCGTGGTGCGTCCGGCCGAGCCGATCCTGCACATCGTGCCGACCGGTTCGGCGCTGATCATCAATGCCGAGGTCGATCCGACGCACATCGACGCGGTGCATCCCGGGCAGGAGGCGGTGCTGCGCTTCTCGGCCTTCAACGCACGGACCACGCCGGTGCTGCTCGGCACCGTCTCGAAAGTGTCGCCGGACGCCTTCTTCGACGGGCAGACGCGCCGCTCGTACTTTCGCGCCGAGGTGGTTCTGAGCGAGGGCGAGATGGCAAAGCTCGAGGGCCAGCAGCTCGTCGCGGGGATGCCGGTCGAGGTGTTCATCCAAACCGGCCGGCGAACCCCGATCGAATACCTGGTGAAGCCGATCACCGACTACCTGAACCGCGCAATGCGCGAGGACTGACCCGCGGCGCGCCCGGGCGCCCTTGACGGGGAGCGGCGAACGCCCAACCTGTACGGGGATCGCGCGAGGTCGCGTACCCGGTTGCGCACCGGGTTGCGTACCGGGTCGCGTGCCGGGGAGAGCGCACATGGACGGAGCCGAGCGGCTGGTCGAGATCCGGGTCGAGCCCGGCATCGACCGCATCAGCGCCGCGGACTGGGACGCCTGCGCCGCCCCCGAGGCAGCCGACGGCGGCCGGGCCCGCGCACCCTTCGTCAGCCACCGGTTCCTGCGCGCGCTGGAGGCGAGCGGCTCGGCGGTGCCGGCGCAGGGCTGGGCGCCCCATCACCTTGTCGCCTCGTCCGAGGGCCGGGTGGTCGGTGTCCTGCCCCTCTATCTCAAGGGCCACAGCCAGGGCGAGTACATCTTCGACCACGCCTGGGCGCATGCATGGGAGCGCGCGGGCGGCCAGTATTACCCCAAGCTCCAGTCGGCCGTGCCGTTCACGCCGGTGCCAGGGCCGAGGCTGATGGCGCGGCCGGACGCGCCGCTCGAGGCCGACACCATCCGCACGGCGCTGATCGAGGGGGCGGTCGAGCTTGCCGGGCGCAACGGGCTTTCCTCGCTGCACATCACCTTCTGCGACACGGCGGAGTGGGAGCTCGGCCGCCGGCTCGGCCTGCTGCAGCGCACCGACCAGCAGTTCCACTGGCGCAACCGCGGCTATGCCGACTTCGACGCCTTCCTCGCCGACCTGTTCTCGCGCAAGCGCAAGCAGATCCGCAAGGAGCGGGCGCGGGCGCTGTCGGGCGGCGTCGAGGTCCACTGGCTGACTGGCGACGCGCTGCGCCCCGGGCACTGGGACGCCTTCTGGGCGTTCTACCAGGACACCGGCGCGCGCAAGTGGGGGCAGCCCTACCTCACGCGCGCGTTCTTCGAGCTGGCCCACGAGACCATGCGCGACGAGATCCTCCTCGTCCTGTGCCGCCGGGCCGGGCGCTGGATTGCCGGCGCGCTGAACTTCATCGGGCGCGACGCGCTGTTCGGCCGCTACTGGGGCTGCGTCGAGGACCACCCCTTCCTGCATTTCGAGGCCTGCTACTACCAGGCCATGGACTTCGCCATCGCGCACGGCCTCGCCCGGGTCGAGGCCGGGGCGCAGGGGCCGCACAAGATAGCGCGCGGCTACGAGCCGGTGACCACGCGCTCGCTGCACTGGATCGCCGACCCCGGCTTCCGCCGGGCGGTGGCCGACTATCTGCGGCGCGAGCGCGCCGCGGTGGACCAGGAGCAGGCGCTGCTCGCCGCGATGACGCCGTTCCGCCGCGAGGGGTGACCGGGCAACGCCTCAGATCTGGTCGAGCAGCGCCTCGCCCTTCGAGCAGGTGACCTGGCCGCCGGCCTCCTCGACGTTGAGCACCTCCACCACGCCGTCCCTGACCAGCGCCGAGAAGCGCTGGCAGCGCACGCCGAGACCCCGCACCGTGCCGTCATAGTCGAGGCCCATGGCGCGGGTCAGCTCGGCCGCCGGGTCGCCGAGCACGCGGATGCCCGCCTTGTCGGCCCCGGTGGCGCGACGCCACTCGTTCAGCACGAACGGGTCGTTGACCGAGATGCAGACGATCTCGTCCACGCCCTTGGCGCGCAGGGGCTCGGCGGCCTCGACAAAGCTCGGCATGTGCGCCCGGTGGCAGGTGGGGGTGAAAGCCCCCGGCACGCCGAACAGCGCCACGGTCTTGCCCGTGAAGAGGCCGGTGGATTTCACCGCCTGCGGCCCCTGCTCGGTCAGCTCGAACAACGTCGCCTCGGGCACGCGCTGGCCCACGGAAATGGTCATCTCGCTTTTCCTCCCATCGGCCCGCCTCAGCGCGGCCCCATGCGGATGGCGCCGTCGAGGCGGATCACCGCGCCATTCAGGTAGCCCGCCTCGGCGATATAGCAGGCGAGCGCGGCGTATTCCTCGGGCGTGCCGAGGCGCTGCGGGAACGGCACCTGCTCGGCGAGGCTTTGCTGCACGTCATCGGGCATCGCCATCAGCATGGGCGTGGCGAAGATGCCCGGCGCGATGGCGTTGACCCGGATGCCGTCGCGCATAAGGTCGCGCGCCGCCGGCAGCGTCAGCGCCGCCACCCCGCCCTTCGAGGCGGCATAGGCGCCCTGCCCCACCTGGCCCTCGAAGGCGGCGACCGAGGCGGTGTTGATCACCACGCCGCGGCAGCCGTCCTCGTCGAGCGGCTCGGCCTCGCGCATGGCCTGGGCGGCGAAGGCCATCACCCGCATGGTGCCGACGAGGTTCACGCCGACCACCTTCTCGAAGAGGCCCATGTCGTGCGGCCCCTTCGAGCCGGCGGTCTTCATCGCCGGCGCGATGCCGGCGCAGCTCACGACGATGCGGGCGACGCCGTGCGCCGCGGCGGCCTGCTCCAGCGCCGCCTCGACGGAGGCGTCGCTGGCGACGTCGGTCTCAATGAACATGGCGCCGATCTCGGCGGCCACCTCTTCGCCGCGCTCCTTGTGCAGGTCGAGGATGGCGACCGGGGCACCGCGTTCGCGAAAGGCGCGGGCGCAGGCCTCGCCCAGCCCGCTGGCGCCGCCGGTGACGATCGCGGGCGTGTTCTTGCCGATTTTCATGGGAGCTCTCCCTCGGGGGTGGTGGACTCTGGGGTGGTGGACTCTGGGGTGGTGAAGATCAGGATCTGCGTGTCGCCATAGCGGCGGCGGTTGGCCAAGGTCAACCAGTCTGCCTCGGGCGGCGCCTCGCCGGCGGCGAGCTCGAGCACGATCACGGCCCCCGGCGCCAGCCAGCCGCCCGCGCGCGCCGAGGCGAGCGCCGCCCCGGCCAGCCCCGAGCGGTAGGGCGGATCGAGGAACGCGAGATCGTAGGGCGCGCCCTCGCAGGGACCGAGTCGCGTCGCGTTGCGCCGCCAGACCCTGGTGACGCCCGTGAGTCCCAGCGCCTCGACGTTCTCGCGGATCAGCGCCCGCGCCACGGGAAGGTCGTCGACGAACAGCGCCCGCACGGCGCCGCGCGACAGCGCCTCGAGGCCAAGCGCCCCGGTGCCGGCGAAGAGGTCGAGCACGCGCCGCCCCTCGGGCGGCGGCGGGCTGGCGTAGTCGCCGTGGGCGAGCAGGTTGAACAGCGCCTCGCGCACCCGGTCCGAGGTGGGGCGCAGATGCGCCCGGCCGCCCCCGGCCGCGCCCAGGCCCGCCAGCCGCCGGCCCCCGAGCCGCCCGCCGATGATGCGCATCAAAGGACCGCGTCGAGCGCCCTGATCAGCCGGTCGATCTCCTCGGGCGAGGTGTAGTGCACGAAGGACACGCGCAGCACCCCGTGGGCAGGGTCGATGCCCAGCGCCTCGACCAGCCGGTTGGCGTAGAAGCTGCCGCCGCCCGCCATGATGCGGTGCTCGGCGAGGTCGCGCGCCAGCTCCTCACCCGGCCGCTTGTGGGCGATGGAGAAGGTGGGCGCGCGGTCCTCGGGCCGCGTCGGACCGATCAGCCGGATGTCGCCCCGCCCCTTGAGATACTCGAGCAGCGGGCGCATCCGCGCGATCTCGTGGTCGCGCATCAGGTCGTGCACCCGCCGCGCCCGGCCGTCCGCCGCCAGGTTGGTGGTGAAATGGTGCGAGTAGAGCGCGTCGATATAGTCGGCGAGTCCGGCCAGCGCCGCGATCTGCGCGTGGTCCGGCCCCGCCGGCGTCAGCCGCTTGCGCAGATCGTCGGCGTTGAAATAGTGCCCCTGGTTCTCGGCCCGCTCGGCCAGCGCCCGGCGCACCGCCATCACCCCCTGGTGCGGCCCGTAGGTCTTGTAGCTGGAGAAGAGGTAGACATCCGTGCCCAGCTCCTCGATGTCGGGCAGGCCGTGCGGCGCATAGGAGACGCCGTCGACCACGGTGATGGCGCCGGCGGCGCGGGCCTTCGCGGCGATCTCGGCCACCGGGTTGATCTCGCCGACGATGTTCGAGGCGTGCGGGAGGGCGACGAGCCGGGTCCTGTCGGTGAGCAGCGCGTCGAGGCCAGCCGGGTCGAGGTGCCCGGTGTCGGGGTCCACCTTCCACTCGCGCAGCGTGAGGCCGGTCGCCTCGAGCCGCCGCCAGGCGCCGGAGTTCGCCTCGTGGTCCTGTTCGGTGACGACGATCTCGTCGCCCTCCGCCCACAACGGGCGCAGGGCGTGCGCCAGCACATAGGTGTTCTGGCTGGTGGACGGCCCGAAATGCACCTCGTCATCGGCCACGTCGAGGCAGGTGGCCAGCCGCAGATAGGCCTCGTCCATCAGCGCGCCCGCGCGGCGCGAGGCCGGATAGGGCGCGTAGGGCTGCACCTTGGTCCTGGTGTAGAACTCGGTGAGGCGGCGCACCACCTGCTTGCACGGGTAGGAGCCGCCCGCGTTCTCGAAGAACCCCCAGCCCTCGAGCGTCGGTTCGGCGAAGGCGGGGAACTGGCTGCGCACGAAGGCGAGGTCGAGCTCGGTCATCTGGCACCCCGGCGATGCGGCGGAAGGGTGCGCGAGGCTAGCCGAGGATTGCGGCCCGGGGAAGGCTTCTCAGGCGTTCGGGTCGACCACGACGCGGCCCTTCACCTGGCCCTTCAGGATCTCGCGCCCGAGCCGCGGCAGGTCCTCGAGCGTCGCCGTCGAGAGCATGGACTCGAGCGTCTCCATCGGCAGCTCGCGGGCGATGCGCTGCCAGGCGATGAGGCGGCGATCGCGCGGCTGGAAGACCGAATCGATGCCGAGCAGGTTCACGCTGCGCAGGATGAACGGGATCACGGTGGTGGGCAGCTTCGGCCCGCCCGCGAGCCCGACCACTGCAACCGAGCCGCGGTATTTCATCTGCGCCAGCACGTGCGCCAGCATGGTCCCGCCGACCGCGTCGACGCAGCCCGCCCAGGTCTCGGACTCGAGCGGCTTTGCGGGCGGCTCGGCAAGCTCGTCGCGCGGCACGATGCGCGCGGCGCCGAGCGAGGTCAGATAGTCCGCCGTCTCCGGCCGCCCGGTCACCGCGGCGACCTCGTAGCCCAGGTTGGCGAGGATCGCGGTCGCCACCGAGCCGACGCCCCCCGCCGCGCCGGTGACCAGCACCGGGCCACTCTCGGGCGTCATGCCGTGCTCCGCCAGCGCCAGCACCGCCAGCATCGCCGTGAACCCGGCGGTGCCGACGGCCATGGCCTGTTTCGTCGTCAGCCCCTCGGGCAGCGGCACCAGCCACTCGGGTTTGACGCGAGCCTTTTGGGCATAGCCGCCCCACCAGACCTCGCCGACCCGCCAGCCGGTCAGGATCACTTTGTCGCCGGGCTGCCAGTCGGGGCTTTGGGATTTCTCGACGGTGCCGGCGAAATCGATCCCCGGCACGTGCGGGTAGCTGCGCACCAGCCCGCCGCCCCCGGTCAGGCACAGCCCGTCCTTGTAGTTGAGCGTCGAGTACTCGACCGCCACGGTGACCTCGGCCTCGGGTAGCCGGTCCTCGCCGATCTCCTCGACCGACTGGGTGACGTTGCCCTCGGCGTCCTTGTCGACGATCAGCGCCCTGAAGCTCATGGCATCCTCCCCGGTGTGTCTCGAACGGCCGCGCGGCGACCCGGTCGAACAATGGTCCGACGGCCCGGCGCGTGCAAGCCGCGGCGCCGCTTTGCAAACGCGGTGCCCCTTGCTAAGAAACCCCCGACTCCACGGGGGGAGCCGCGCGACATCATGAAGGCCGAGAACAGCATGAGGCTTATCGCCGGAAACTCGAACCGACCGCTGGCCGAGGCCATCGCCCGGCGCATCTCGGTCTACCGCGGCGACAAGGTGACGCTCGCCGACACCCGCGTCGAGCGGTTCAACGATCGTGAGATATTCGTCGAGATCTACGACAACGTGCGCGGCGAGGACGTTTTCATCATCCAGTCGACCTCGAACCCGGCGAACGACAACCTGATGGAGCTGCTGATCATCACCGATGCGCTGAGGCGCGCCTCGGCCCGGCGGATCACCGCGGTGATGCCCTATTTCGGCTACGCCCGGCAGGACCGAAAGTCGGCGGCGCGCACGCCGATCTCGGCCAAGCTGGTGGCGAACCTGATCACCGTGGCCGGGCTCAACCGGGTGCTGACCATGGACCTGCATGCCGGTCAGATCCAGGGCTTCTTCGACATCCCCACCGACAACCTCTATGCCGCGCCGGTGTTCGCGCTCGACATCAAGCACCGGCTCGGCAAGCGCGACGATCTCACGGTGGTCTCGCCCGATGTCGGCGGCGTGGTGCGCGCGCGCGACCTCGCCAAGCGTGTGGGCGCCGACCTCGCCGTGGTCGACAAGCGCCGGGTGCGGCCGGGCGAGGTGGCCTCGATGACCGTGATCGGCGAGATCTCGGGGCGCACCTGCATTCTCGTCGACGATATCTGCGACACCGCCGGCACGCTGTGCAAGGCGGCGGAGCTGCTCACCGAGCAGGGCGCGCGCGAGGTGCACGCCTATATCAGCCACGGCGTGCTCTCCGACCCGGCGGTCGAGCGCATCGGGTCCTCGGTGCTCAAGCGGCTGGTGATCACCGACTCGATCGAGCCCGCCCAGACGGTGCGCAAGGCCAGGAACATCCGCGTCGTCTCGGTGGCGCCGCTGTTCGCCCAGGCAGTGCTCAACGTCGGCAACGACACCTCGGTGTCCTCGCTGTTCTACGAGGACACGCTGGCGCCGATCTACGAGGCGTTCTACCGGGTCGACTGAGGCGCGGGGATGCGTCGCCCCAACTGCGGGGTTGCCCCAACCCCGGGCTTTGAGTATAGCAGCGCCGAGTTTTCCCGATGCGCCGGTGCGACAAGGGACCCTGCGGGGCCTTGCGGGCGGCGAAGGAGCCACGAGATGAAGTCCGGCATTCACCCCGACTACCACGTGATCAACGTGAAGACGACCGATGGCACCGTTTTGCAGATGCGCTCGGCCTGGGGGGCCGAGGGCGACACGCTGCATCTCGAGGTCGACCCGAGCTCGCACCCCGCCTGGACCGGTGGCAGCCAGCGCCTGATGGACACCGGCGGCCGCGTCTCGCGGTTCAAGCGCAAGTTCGAGGGCTTCGGCTTCTGAGCCCGGCATTGGACTGAGAGGGGAACGCGCCTGCAACGGGGCGCGTTTTTTCGTCGGCAACAGGGGGACCGCACCGCGCGATGGATGCCCGACCCGGCCCCGAACCCGGATCCGAACCTGGCGCTGAACCCGGGCCCGGCCCTGCGCATGTGATCGTGCTCGGCAACGAGAAGGGCGGCTCGGGCAAATCCACCACGGCGATGCAGATCTTCGTTGCGCTGGCGCGTGCGGGGCACCGGGTGGGCGCGCTCGACCTCGACCCGCGCCAGCAGAGCTTCTTTCGCTACCTCGACAACCGCGAGGCGCACGCCCGACGCATCGGCACGAGCCTGCGCATGCCGCGGCGCGTGCGCATCGAGCCGAGCCAGGCGCCGCTGCGCGAGGCGGCCGCCGAGGCCGACCGGGCGCAGCTCGCGCAGGCGCTCGCCGATCTCTCCGCCGACTGCGCGTTCGTCGTCGTCGACACACCGGGCGCCGCGACGCCGCTGTCCGAGGCGGCGCACGCGGCGGCCGACACCCTGATCACGCCGATCAACGACAGCCTGGTCGACTTCGACCTGCTCGGCCGGGTCGACCCGGAATGCGGGCGGGTGATCGGCCCCTCGATCTATTCCGAGATGGTCTGGAAGGCCCGCCAGCGCCGCGCCGCCCAGGGGCGCAGGCCGATCGACTGGGTGGTGCTGCGCAACCGCCTGGCCACCCTCGATTCGCGCAACCGCCGCCGGGTCGGCGAGGTGATGGAGGACCTGGCGCGGCGCATCGGCTTCCGGATCGTGCCGGGCCTGTCGGAGCGGGTGATCTTCCGCGAGCTGTTTCTCAACGGGCTAACGCTGCTCGACCTCGAGGAGGACGGGCCGATCGAGCTGACCATGAGCCACGTCGCGGCCCGCCAGGAGGTGCGCGAGTTGATGCGGGCGCTCAACCTGCCCGGTGTGGGACAGATCGCCTAGCGGCCCGGCGGGGCCTGCTCGCTCCAGGGGACTTGCACCAACGGACCGCTTTCACGCAGAAGGGATCGAGGCATGCGCATCGCGATGATCGGCACGGGCTATGTCGGCCTCGTCTCCGGGGTCTGCTTTTCCGACTTCGGGCACGAGGTCGTCTGCGTCGACAGCAACGGGGCCAAGATCGAGCAGCTGAACCGGGGCGAGGCGCCGATCTACGAGCCCGGACTCGAGCGGCTGATGCGCAGGAGCATCGAGGCCGGCCGGTTGACCTTCACCGGAGACCTGAGCGCCGCGATGCGCGGGGCCGAGGCGGTGTTCATCGCCGTCGGCACGCCGGCACGGCGCGGCGACGGCCATGCCGACCTGACCTACGTGTTCGCGGCGGCCGAACAGATCGCGGCCGAACTCGACGGCTACAAGGTGATCATCACCAAGTCGACCGTGCCGGTCGGCACCAACCGCGAGGTGGCGCGGCGGATCCGCGCCGCCAGGCCCGATGCCGCGTTCGACGTCGTCTCGAACCCCGAATTCCTGCGCGAGGGCGCGGCGATCGAGGACTTCATGCGCCCCGATCGCGTGGTCGTCGGCGTCGAGAGCGCGCGCGCGGCGGAGGTGATGGCCGAGATCTATCGGCCCCTGTTCCTGCGCGAGACGCCGATCGTGCGGACGGGTCTCGAATCGGCCGAGCTGATCAAGTACGCGGCGAACGCCTTCCTCGCCACGAAGATCACCTTCATCAACGAGATCGCCGATCTGTGCGAGACGACCGGCGCCGACGTGCAGGAGGTGGCGAAGGGCATCGGGCTCGACGGCCGCATCGGCATGAAGTTCCTGCATCCCGGACCGGGCTACGGCGGCTCGTGCTTTCCCAAGGACACCGTGGCGCTGATGCGCACCGCCGAGCAGCACGCCACCGCGCTGCGCGTCGTCTCGACAGTGGTCGAGACCAACGAGGCGCGCAAGCTGGCGATGGCCGAGAAGATCATCGCCGCCGCCGGCGGCTCGGTCGCCGGCAAGCGCATCGCGGTGCTCGGCGTCACCTTCAAGCCCAACACCGACGACATGCGCGAGGCGCCGAGCCTGGTGATCGTCCCGGCGCTGCGCGAAGCCGGCGCCGAGATCGTGCTGTGCGACCCGCAGGGCCGTAAGGAGGGCGAGGCGCTGCTCGGCCCGGCCGAATGGCTGGCGGACCCCTACCGGGCCGCGGCGGGCGCCGACATCCTGGTGCTGATCACCGAGTGGAACGAGTTCCGCGCCCTCGACCTGGCGCGCCTGCGCGAGGCCATGCGCGGCGAGCTGATGGTCGACCTGCGCAACGTCTACCTGCCGCGGGAAGCGCGCGAGGCCGGGCTGACCTATGTCTCGATCGGCCGGAGCTGAGGCCCGGCCGGCCCGTCAGGTGCCCGGCGCCAGCGCGACGCAGGCGCGGCCCGTCTCGTGCAGGGTCTGGCAGGCCCGGGTGGCATAGGACGGCGCCAGGCCGATGAAGCGCACACGGTAGAGCGGCGCGCCCGTGCGGCCCCGGACAACTTCGATCTCCGGGGCCGCATCGGCAAGCGTCTCGACATCACCAAGCGTAACTTCGGTCACCCGGGCGACGGCAAGGGCCCGGTCCTCGAACCGGCCCAGCTCGACCGCCCAGCCCGGCCGCGGCTCGGGCAGCGGAATGCCGTCCGCCCCGTCCGTCGTCTCGGTCGCGCCCGTCGTATCCGTCGCATCCGTCGCGTCCGTCGCGCCCGCCCCTTGGGCAATCGTTGCGCCCGGACGTGCAAGCGGCATCGCCGAGTAGAGCGGCGCCATGGCCGAGGTCGAATCGGTGGTCGACGCCACCGCCTCGCTGGCCAGCACCCGGGCGAGCATCTGGAGCCCAGTGGCGGGCGCCCCGGGCTTGCTCCGCGGCAGCGGCGCCCTGGCAAGCGCGATGCCCGCGGCCACGGGCGGCACCACGGCCACGTGGGTCGGAGCGCGCGCGAAGCCCCGGTCGAGCAGCCTGATCATCCGCGCATTGCGCCAGGCCGAGGACTCGCCGCCGAAGATGACCGCGAGAATCCGCTTGTTGCCGCGCTGCGCAGAGGCGGCGAGGTTGTAGCCCGCCGCGCGGGTGTAGCCGGTCTTGATGCCGTCGGCGCCGCGGTAGGCCGAAAGCAGGCGGTTGGTGGTCCCGATCCGCTTGCCCGCGGCATTGGTCGATTTGCGCCCGAACAGGTTGTAGTACTCGGGGAAGTCGAAATAGAGGTGCCGCGCCAGGATCGCCATGTCGCGCGCCGTCGAGAGATGGCCTTGCTCGGTCAGCCCGTTGGCATTGCGAAACGTGGTGTTTCGCATGCCGAGCTGGCGCGCCTTGGCGGTCATCAGCCGGGCGAATGCCTTCTCGGACCCGCCGATCGCTTCGGCCAGCGCCACCGCCGCGTCGTTCGCCGACCTGACCGCCGAGGCCCGGATCAGGCTGCGGATGCTGACCAGCTGGCCCTGCTTGAGATAGAGCTTCGTCGGAGGCTGGCGCGCGGCGTCGCGCGACACCCGCACCTTCTGGTCGAGGCGAAGCTGGCCGTTCTCCACCGCCTCGAACGCCAGGTAGAGCGTCATCATCTTGGTCAGCGACGCGGGATGCAGCCGCTGATCGGCGTTGAGCTCGTCGAGCACCGCGCCGTTGCGCATGTCCATGATGATGGCCGCGTATTGCGCCGCCTCGGCGGTGCGCCCCCACGCCAGGGCCAGCACCACCACCGCCAAAACGGGGAGAATCCGGAAGCCATGCCCGGTTGCCTGCATTTTACCCACCTCAATACTCAGCCCGCCCTGCTGGGCGTGTTATTGCCGCTTGATCGCGTTTCTTGTTCGGAACGAACTCTAACAGACTGGAACGCATTTGATAAACCAAAAAATCATTAACTTTCGCTTGCCAGCCCCGGTTGTGTCGGGGTGTGCCGGGATGCGAGGGGATTTGCGGGCGGGGCGTGCCGGCCGGACGCGTCGGCGTGTCATTCCCATTGTGCGCCGCACCATGACTTGACGCAGCGCAACATGATCGCCATGTATCCCGGTGGAGACGCCGTCGACCGCGGCCCGACCACCGCCCGACAACCGCCGCCGGCGACCACCGACCAACGGACGAAAGGAGATCCGCGATGACCAGCAAGACAACCACCAAGCAGGCCGGCAAGGCCGCCACCCAGAAGGCCGCCACCGAGAAGGCCACCACCGAGAAGGCCACCACCCAGAAGGCCGCCACCCAGAAGGCCGCCACCGAGACCGTGAAGGCGGCGAGCCAGGCTGCCGAGAAGATCAACGCCGAGACCCGCAAGACCATGGAGCAGGGTGTCGAGAAGGCGCGCAACGGCGTCGAGGCCGCCACCACCTTCGGCCAGGGCAACATCGAGGCGGTCGTCACCTCCTCGAAGATCGCCGCCAAGGCGCTCGAGAACGTGACCTCCGAGATGACCGCCTACTCGAAGAAGAGCCTCGAGGACAACATGGCCGCGGCCAAGGAGCTGAGCTCGTGCCGCTCGGTGACCGAGCTGATGGAGAAGCAGGCCGAGTTCTCGCGCGCCTCGCTCGAGAGCTTCGTCGCCGAGGCAAGCAAGCTCAACGAGATGTACGCCGCCGCCGCGCAGGAGGCATTCGCGCCGCTCGGCAAGCGCGTCACGGCCGCCGTCGAGATGGTGAAGGGCTACCGCTTCTGATCGCGGTGCGCCAGCCAGCCGGAGCGAAGGGGGCCGCGGCCCCCTTTTTTCTTGGTTTCATTCCAATATATTCGTCGGCAGCATGGGTGAAGCAGCGCAGACCGGCAGTGCCAGCGTGATGACCAGTCGATCGTGGAGCATGTCGAGCATGTCACGCATGCCGCGCGACTTGCCGCCGCACCACTGTCCGCCGCGCCACTGTCCGCCGCACCTCGGCGGCGGCACGCGCGACGACGACGGCGAGACCGGCATCACCGTCAAGACCCGGACCAAGACGAAACGCCCCTCCCTCTACAAGGTGCTCATGCTGAACGACGACTACACGCCCATGGAGTTCGTCGTCTACGTGCTGCAGCGCTTCTTCGGCATGGACCACGCGCGCTCGGTCGACATCATGCTGACCGTGCACAACCAGGGCGTGGCCGTGGTCGGCGTCTACCCCTACGAGGTCGCCGAGACCAAGGTGATGCAGGTGATGGACTGTGCCCGCTCGAATCAGCACCCCCTGCAATGCACCCTGGAGAAGGAGTGAGTCAGATTTGATACGCTGCGGCAAATCTTGCGCTTGATCCCGCGCATGAGAACGCCAAGATAAGGGTTCTGTGGTGTAGGATGGCCGGAAGCCCGGTAGGTCCCGGCAGCCCCCGGAGCGCCCCGGTCCATCCGGGCCCGGCGCCCCGGTCCCGGCGCCGACCACCGATCCGCCCGTCCCGGGCACGCGAAGGAGAGGTTCATGCCGTCACTCACCCCCACGCTGGAAGAGGCGATCCATCGGGCGATCGGCTTTGCCAACGCGCGGCGGCACGAGCTCGCGACGCTCGAGCACCTCCTGCTGGCGCTGCTCGACGAACCCGACGCGGCGCGCGTGCTGCGCGCCTGCGCGGTGGATCTGAGCGAGCTCAGGAAGAACCTCACCCGTTTCGTCGACTCCGAGCTCGAGACCCTGGTCTTCGACTCGGACGGCTCGGAGGCCGCGCCCTCGACCGGCTTCCAGCGCGTGATCCAGCGCGCCGCCATCCATGTGCAGAGCTCGGGCCGCGCCGAGGTCACCGGCGCCAACGTGCTGGTCGCCATCTTCAACGAGCGCGAGAGCCACGCCGCCTACTTCCTGCAGGAGCAGGACATGACCCGCTACGACGCGGTCAACTTCCTCAGCCACGGGGTGGCCAAGAACCCGGCCTTCGGCGAGAGCCGCCCGGTACGCGGCACCGAGGAGGCCGAGGCGCAGGACAAGCCCAGCCGCGCCGGCAAGGCCAAGGCCGAGGAGACCAGCCTCGGCAAGTTCTGCGTGAACCTCAACGCCAAGGCGCGCGAGGGCCGGGTCGACCCGCTGATCGGCCGCGAAACGGAAGTCGAGCGCTGTATCCAGGTGCTGTGCCGGCGGCGCAAGAACAACCCGCTGCTGGTTGGCGACCCCGGCGTCGGCAAAACCGCCATCGCCGAGGGGCTGGCCAAGCAGATCGTCGAGGGCTCGGTGCCCGACGTGCTCGGCGGCTCGACCATCTTCGCCCTCGACATGGGCGCGCTGCTCGCCGGCACCCGCTACCGCGGCGACTTCGAGGAGCGGCTGAAGGCGGTGATCCGCGAGCTCGAGGAGCACCCGGACGCCATCCTGTTCATCGACGAGATCCACACCGTGATCGGCGCCGGCGCCACCACGGGCGGCGCCATGGACGCCTCGAACCTGCTCAAGCCGGCGCTGCAGTCGGGCACCCTGCGCTGCATGGGCTCGACCACCTACAACGAGTTCCGCCAGCACTTCGAGAAGGACCGCGCGCTCAGCCGCCGGTTCCAGAAGATCGACGTGAAGGAGCCCTCGACCGACGACACGGTGAAGATCCTGCGCGGCCTCAAGCCGTTCTTCGAGAACCACCACGAGGTGCGCTACACCAGCGAGGCGATCAAGGCCGCGGTGGACCTCTCGGCGCGCTACATCCACGACCGCAAGCTGCCCGACAAGGCGATCGACGTGATCGACGAGGCCGGCGCGGCGCAGCACCTTTTGCCCGCCCACAAGCGGCGCAAGACCATCACGCCGAGGGAGGTCGAGGCGGTGGTCGCCAAGATCGCCCGCATCCCGCCCAAGACCGTGTCGAAGAACGACGCCGAGGTGCTGCGCTCGCTCGAGGAGAACCTCAAGCGCGTGGTGTTCGGCCAGGACCGGGCGATCGAGGCGCTGGCCTCGGCCATCAAGCTCTCCCGCGCGGGGCTGCGCGAGCCGGAGAAGCCGATCGGCTGCTACCTGTTCGCCGGGCCGACCGGGGTGGGCAAGACCGAGGTGGCCCGCCAGCTCGCCCAGTGCATGGGTGTGGAGATGCTGCGCTTCGACATGTCGGAGTACATGGAGAAGCACTCGGTCAGCCGGCTGATCGGCGCGCCGCCGGGCTATGTCGGCTTCGACCAGGGCGGCCTCTTGACCGACGGCGTCGACCAGCACCCGCACTCGGTGCTGCTGCTCGACGAGATCGAGAAGGCACACCCGGACGTCTTCAACATCCTGTTGCAGATCATGGACCACGGCAAGCTGACCGACCACAACGGCAAGCAGGTCGACTTCCGCAACGTGGCGCTGATCATGACCACAAACGCCGGCGCGCAGGAGATCGCCAAGCCCGCCATCGGTTTCACCCGCACGGAGCGCGAGGGCGAGGACCTGGCCGCCATCGAGCGCATGTTCACGCCGGAGTTCCGCAACCGGCTCGACGCGGTGATCTCGTTCGGCGCGCTGCCGCGCGAGGTGATCCTGCAGGTGGTCGAGAAGTTCGTCCTGCAGCTCGAGGCCCAGCTGATCGAGCGCGGCGTCGCCATCGAGCTGACGCACGAGGCCGCCGAGTGGCTGGCCGACCGGGGCTACGACGAAAAGATGGGGGCCCGGCCGCTGGCCCGGGTGATCCAGGAGCACATCAAGAAGCCGCTGGCCGAGGAGCTGCTGTTCGGCCGGCTCGCCAAGGGCGGCGTGGCCCGCGTCGGCCTCGCCGAGGGCAAGATCAGCCTCGAGATCCTGCCGCCGGGCCATCCGCGCCTGCCGCCCAAGCGCACGCCGCTGCTGACCGCGGGCTAACCCCCGGCCCCTTTTCGCGCCCCCTGCCGTGCGCCGACCGCCGCCACGACAACCCGGCGTCCCCGCCGCGCGCACCCCTCTCCCGCTGGGAGAGGGGCCGGGGGAGAGGCACTCCCCGCGGCCGTCCGGCCCGCCGAATCCGGTTGCGCCCGCCGCGCCCCTCACCCAATCTGCGGCGGCTCAGGGCAAGGAGGGCGCATGACCGTGCGAGTCGTGGTGATCGGCGGCGGCCAGGCCGGGGCGGCGCTGGTCGCCAAGCTCAGGAATGAGGGCTTCGGCGGCGCCGTCACGCTGATCGGCGACGAGCCGGTGCCGCCCTACCAGCGCCCGCCGCTGTCGAAGAAGTACCTGCTCGGCGAGTTCACCCGCGAGCGGCTGTTCCTCAAGCCCGAGAGCTTCTACGGCGAGCACGACATCGAATTTCTGCCGGGCACGCCCGTGACCGGCATCGACCGGGCGGCGCGCCAGGTGGCGGCGGGCGGGCGCCGCGTCGCCTTCGACGTGCTGGCGCTGGCCACCGGCGCCCTGCCCCGCCGCCTGCCCGCCGCCGTCGGCGGCGCGCTGGCCGGCGTGCACGTGGTGCGGACGCTGGCCGACATCGACCGGATGGCTCCCGAGGTGACCGAGGGGCGCCGCGCGCTGATCGTCGGCGGCGGCTATATCGGGCTCGAGGCCGCGGCCGTGTGCGCCCTGAAGGGCCTGCGCGTCACGCTGATCGAGGTGGCGCCGCGCATCCTGCAGCGCGTCGCCGCCGCCGAGACCGCCGACTTCATCCGCGCGCTGCACCGCGACCACGGTGTCGAGATCCGCGAGAGCGCGGGGCTCGAGCGGCTCGATGGCGGGGCGCGGGTCGAGGCCGCGGTGCTCGCCGGCGGCGAGCGGCTGGATGTGGACCTGGTGATCGTCGGCATCGGCATCACGCCCGACACCCGGCTGGCCGAGGCGGCCGGGCTTGCGCTCGAGAACGGCATCGCGGTGGACGGGCGCTGCCGCACCTCGGACCCGGCGATCCTCGCCGCCGGCGACTGCGCCTCGTTCCCGTTCCGCGGCGCGCGGGTGCGGCTCGAATCTGTGCAGAACGCCATCGACCAGGCCGAGCACGCCGCCCGCGTGATCATGGGCGCCGAGGACGACTACGACCCGGTTCCCTGGTTCTGGTCCGATCAGTACGACGCGCGCCTGCAGATCGCCGGGCTCAGCCTGGGCTACGACCGCACGGTGGTCCGCCCCGCCCACCGGCCGGGCGGGCAGTCGGTGTGGTACTACCGCGGCGCCCGGTTCCTCGCGGTCGATGCCGTCAACGACCCCAAGGCCTACATGCAGGGCAAGCGCTGGCTCGAGGCCGGGGTCTCGCCCGACCCGCAGGCACTGGCGCAGCCCGATACCGAGTTGCGCGGCCTCGGCTGACGGCGCAGCGGTCGCGCCCCATGACATTCCCGCGTTTCCGGCTATCATGCCGCCGGCGCCTGCGGGGCCGGAAAAGGAGGCGTGTCCATGGCGAGAGACGACGGCCACGCGCTCGCGTTTCCCGAGGGGTCGACGCTGCATGCCTGTGGCCCGGACGGTGTGGCCGAGCTCGCCGGGCACTGGCGGGAGGCGCGCTATCCGGCCCGCGCCTTCATCGTCAGCGAGGAGGAGAGCGACGACGACGTGTTCTTCGTGCTCTCCGGCCGGGCCCGCGCCGCCACCTACACCAACCGCGGGCGCGAGGTGTTCCTGTCCGAGCTGCCCGCGGGCGAGGCGTTCGGCATCTTCGCCGCGATCGACGGCCAGCCCCGCTCGACCAACGTGATCGCGGTCGAGGAGTCGCGCATCGCTCGGATGACGGCGGCCAGCTTCCGCAAGGTCCTGTTCGGACACGCGGACGTGAATCGCGCCTTCGTACGCTACCTCGTCGAGCGCATCCGCTGGCTGTCGAGCCGGGTGACCTCGGTGACCACGCTGAGCGCCGAGCAGCGGCTGATCTCCGAGCTGCTGCGGCTCGCTGGGGGCGAGCGGACCGGCGCGGACAGCGCCGTGATCGACCCGGTGCCCACCCAGCAGGAGCTGGCCCTGTTGCTGTTCTCGCAGCGCGAGGCGATCGGCCGGGACATGTCGAAGCTCAGGGAGGCCGGCCTGATCGAGCGCCGCGGCCGTACGCTGGTCATCCGCAGCCTCGCCGGGCTGCGCGCCCGGCTCGAGGCCGACTGAGCGGGCCGCGCGGCGGGCTTTAACCGCACCGCAACACTTCCCGGGCCTTATCGAGCCGGTATCCGCCTCCGCACCCCGCGCGGACGGCCCCTCGGCCGGGAGAGCGCACATGAAGATACTGGTCACCGGCGGCACCGGTTTCATCGGCTCGGCCGTCATTCGCCAGCTCATCCGCGACAGCAGCGCGCGCGTCGTCAACCTCGACAAGCTGACCTACGCCGCGATGCCCGAGGCGCTGGAAGACTGCGCCGAGAGCTCGCGCTACCACGCGGTGCGCGGCGACATCTGCGACCGCGCCCTGGTCACGGACCTGTTCGAGGAGCACGCGCCCGACGCCGTGATCCATCTCGCCGCCGAGAGCCACGTGGACCGCTCGATCGACGGGCCGGCGGCGTTCCTCGAGACCAACATCGTCGGCACCTTCACGCTGCTCGAGGCGGCCCGCGCCTGGACCGCCGGGCGCCGCACGCCATTTCGCTTCCTGCACGTCTCAACCGACGAGGTCTACGGCTCGCTCGGGCCGGACGATCCCGGCTTCTCGGAGACCACCCGCTACGCGCCGAACAGCCCGTACTCGGCCTCGAAGGCCGCCGCCGACCACCTGGTGCGCGCCTGGGGCGAGACCTACGGCCTGCCGGTGGTGACCACCAACTGCTCGAACAACTACGGGCCATGGCAGTTCCCCGAGAAGATGATCCCGGTGATGGTCACCGCGGCGTTCGACGGGGCGGACCTGCCGGTCTACGGCACCGGCGAGAACGTGCGCGACTGGCTGCACGTGGAGGATCATGCCCGGGCGCTCCGCCTGGTGCTGGCGCAGGGCGCGACCGGCGCGAGCTACAACATCGGCGGCAATGCCGAGCACGGCAACATCGCCGTGGTGCGCCGCATCTGCGCGCTGATGGACGGGCATTTCCCGGACCGCGCCCCGCACGCGCGGCTGATTCGCTTCGTCACCGACCGCCCCGGCCATGACCGCCGCTACGCCATCGACTCGCGCAAGCTGCGCCGCGAGCTGGGCTGGAGCCCGCAGCACGGGTTCGACGACGGGCTGGCCGCCACGGTCGCCTGGTACCTGGCGAACGAATCCTGGTGGCGCGCGATCCAGGCCGGAGTCCACGACGCGAGCCGGCTCGGGCTGGCGACGGCGTGAGCGCGGGCCGGCCGGCGCAACCGCAGCGACGCGATCCCCGAACGGGCTTCGCCAAATGCGATGCCGCCGCTATCATGCCCCGGGGACGGGGGACGGGGGACGGCAGATGCAGCTTCTGAAGCAGATTTCCCGGTTCGGGCTGGTTGGCGTGGTGGCGACCGCGGTCCACGTGGCCGTCGGGCTCGGACTGCACAACGGCCTCGGCATGGCGCCGCTGTGGGCCAACCTGATCGCCTTTGGCTGCGCACTGGGCGTCTCGTTCCTCGGCCAGACCCGGCTCACCTTCCCCGACGCGCAGGCCGGCGGTGGCGCCTTCCTGCGCTTCGCCACGGTGGCGGTGAGCGGGCTCGGGCTCAACCAGGCGGTGGTCTGGGTGGTGACCTCAGCCTTCGGCGGTCCGTACTGGCTGGCGCTCGCCATCATCGTCGCGACCGTGCCGTGGATCACCTTCGCCCTGCTCAAGTTCTGGGCGCTCAGGCATTAGGCGGCGGGTCGCGACGCTCTGGCCCGCCAGCGCCTCGACCCCGGCGTGGTTCGCGATCACGTAGACCGGCCGGCGTTTGACCTCGGTGAAGATGCGCGCCAGGTACTCGCCGATCACGCCGAGGCCCAGCAGCACCAGCCCGTTGAGGAACAGCACCACGACCATCAGCGAGGCATAGCCCGGCACGTCCGTGCCGAAGGCCAGGGTGCGCACGATGATGTAGAGCCCGTAGATCCCGGCGAAGGCGGCGATGGCGAAGCCGATATAGCTCCAGATCTTCAGCGGCGCGGCGGAGAACGAGACGATGCCGTCGATCGCCAGGGCGAACAGCCGGGGCCAGTTCTGCTTGACGGTGCCCTCGGCGCGCGGGGCGCGGGCGTACTCGATCACCACCTGCCGGAAACCCAGCCAGGCGAACACGCCCTTCATGAAGCGCGAGCGCTCGGGCAGCGCCGCCAGCGCCTCGACCACCCGCCGGTCCATGAGGCGGAAATCGCCCACGTTCTCCGGGATCTCTACCTGGCTGAGCCGGCCGATCACCCGGTAGAACAGGCGCGCCGTCGACTGCTTGACCCAGCTCTCGCCGTCGCGGCTGGCGCGCCTGGCGAGCACCACGTCGTAGCCCTCGCGCCACTTCGCCACCAGGGCGGGCACCAGCTCGGGCGGGTCCTGCAGGTCGGCGTCCATCGGGATAACCGCGGCGCCGGCGGCGAAGTCGAGCCCCGCGCTCAGCGCGTTCTCCTTGCCGAAGTTGCGCGAGAGACGGAGCAGGCGGATGCGCGGCTCGCTGGCACGGAACGCCTCGAGCCGCCGATAGGTGTCGTCGGTGCTGCCGTCGTCGACGCACAAGATCTCCCAGCGCGGCGTGACGCCCTCGAGCACCGGGACCAGGCGCGCGAAGAAGCTGTCGAGCACGGCGCTCTCGTTCCACATCGGCACGACGATGCTGAGCTCGACGGGTTCCGGCCGGTCGGCGGTCATCCGGGGCGAACCTCCTGTGCGGGCGCGGGTGCACCACTGTGCGGGACGCGGCGCGCACCGGTCAAGCCGGGACCGCCGGTTGCGGTCAGGAACGGGCCAGCCCGATCAGCGGCGCCGCCTCGTTGGTGACCACGTAGACCGGCACCGACGCCATGCGCGCGGACATCTTTCCCTTGGCGGTGAACTGCGCGCGGAAGGCCGCGAGATCGGCGTGGCGGTGCCAGCCGAGCACCACGCCGCCGAACATGTAGACCCCGGCCCAGGCCGCGGTGGCCAGTGCCAGGTCGCCCGCGACCCGCCCGAGCAACGCCGTGAAGGTGTCCGCGGCCTGCCGCGCCGCCCGGTCGTGCGGCACGCGGGCCAGGACCTCCTCGGCATGCAGATCCGCGGGCGGCGCGCTGGACGCCGCGAAGTGCCGGTAGAGGTTGACCATCCCGGCGCCCGAGAGCACGTCCTCGATGCTGGCGGCCGGCGGGTGCAGCGCCGCCCCGAGCGCCAGCTCGGCCGCCGTCGTGGCGCCGAGCGTCATGTGGCCCGCCTCGCTCGCCAGGCTTGCCCAGCCGCCCTGCAACCCGACCAGCGTCGCGGCGCCGAACCCCGTGCCGACGTTGACGGCCAGCAATGCGCCGTCCGGCCCGGGCGCGCCATCGGGCGTCAGCACCACCCCGAGATCCCGGGCCTCGAGCCAGGGGATCGACAGCGCCGCCGCCTGCAGGTCGTTGAACAGCCCGACCTCGGCCCCGCCGAGCAGCCGCGAGACCTCGCCGCGCTCGATCGTCCAGGCCCCGTTGGTCAGCCGGATCCGGTCGCCCGAGACCGGCCCGGCCGCAGCGATGCTCGCCCCGGCACAGCCACCGGCATCGCCGAGCGCCGCCAGATACGCCCGAAGCGCGTCGCTGAACGCCGGGAATCCGGCCGTTCCGTGCTCGGCCCGGTCGGCGAGGCCGCCACCCTCCAGCGCCCGGGCGAAGCGGACATTGGTGCCGCCCACATCGGCGACGAGGCGCCAGCCGGCCATCGCCGCGTCAGCCCCGGCCCGCGCGGGCCGTTCGCTCCGTCCTGGGCGCATCGGCCAGCGCGTCGAGAAACTCCCGGTACCAGGCGTGCACGTCGTGCGCGCGGATGCGCTCGATCAGCGCCCGGTAGCGGGTGCGCCGCTCGTCGAGCGGCATGGTCAGCGCGCGCTGCAGGTTCTCGGCCATCTCGTCGATGTCGTAGGGGTTGACGATCAGCGCCTCCTCCAGCTCCTCCGCGGCGCCGGCGAACTTCGAGAGCACCAGCACGCCGGGGTCCTTCTCGTCCTGCGCCGCGACGAACTCCTTGGCCACCAGGTTCATCCCGTCGCGCAAGGGGCTGACCAGCCCCACGTCGCTGGCGCGGAACAGCGCCGCCAGCGTCGCGCGCGGCACGGCGCGGTGGATGTAGCGCACCGGGGTCCAGTCGAAATCGGCGAACCGCCCGTTGATCGACCCCGACAGCGCCTCGAGTTCCTCGCGGATGTCGGCATAGGCTTCCACGTCCTCGCGCGTCGGCGGCGCGATCTGCATCATCGACACGGTCTTGAGGTTCTCCGGGTAGAGCTCGAGCAGGCGGCCGAAGGCGCGCAGCCGGTCGGGCAGCCCCTTCGAGTAGTCCAGCCGGTCCACCCCGATGATCTGGCGCCGCTCGAGCGAGCGCTTGCGCAGAAGTCCGATCTGCGCCCTGGCCTCGGCGCTGTGCGCCATCTTCGCGAAGCTGTCGACGTCGATGCCGATCGGGAAGCAGCCCAGCCGGGTCGTCTCGCCGAAGGCGCGGGCGGTGCCGTCCTCGTCCACCTTGCCACCGCACTGCTCCTCGACATAGCGGCGGAAGTTGCCGAGATCGGTGCGGGTCTGGAAGCCGACCAGGTCGTAGGCGAAGAGCGCGCGCACCAGCCACTCGTGCTCGGGCGCGGCGGCCAGGATCTCGGGCGGGCAGAACGGGATGTGCAGGAAGAAGCCCATCCTCTGCCGGTGTCCGTGACGGCGCAGCTCGGCGCCCAGCGGGATCAGGTGGTAGTCGTGGATCCAGACGACGTCGCTGGCGCGCAGGAGCGGCGACAGCGCCTCCGCGAATTTCGAGTTGACGCGCTTGTAGCCGCGCAGGTCGGCGCTTTCGAACTCCATCAGGTCGAGCCGGTAGTGCAGCAGCGGCCAGAGCACGCTGTTCGAGAACCCGGCATAGTACTCGCGGTAGTCCTTCTGGGTCAGCGGCAGGGTGACCGTGCGGATGCCGGAGACCTCCTCGACATGCGGCGGCACGCGGGTGCCCGGCGGCACGGTCTTGCCGTCCCAGCCGAACCACATGCCGCCCTGGCCGGTCAGCGCGTCGAGCATCGCCACCGCCAGCCCGCCGGTCTGCGCCGCGTCCTTGAGGTCCGCGACCCGGTTCGAGACCACGACAAGTCTGCTCATGCCAGTCTGCTCATGCCAGACTGTTCATACCACGGCCTCCCATGGACGCGACAGGCGCATTGCGCCGTTGATGATGCCGACCATCGAATAGGTCTGGGGGAAATTCCCCCACAGCTCGCCGGTGCGCGGGTCGATGTCCTCGGACAGCAGCCCCAGATGGTTGCGGCAGGCGAGCAGGGCCTCGAAGATCTCGCGCGCCTCGGCGCGCCGGCCGATGCGCGCCAGCGCGTCCAGTCGCCAGAAGGCGCAGACGTTGAAGGCTGTGGTCGGCACGCCGAAATCGTCCGCCGCCTCGTAGCGTCGCATGTGCGGACCGTCCGCCAGCACCTCCTCGAGCCGCTCGAGCGTCGAGACGAAGCGCTTGTCGTTGGGCGCGATGAAGCCGACCTCGCCCATCAGCAGCACCGAGGCGTCGAGATAGCGCCCGCCGGCGCTGTCGACGAAGGCCCGGCGCTCGTCGGACCAGCAGTTGTCGAGGATGAACTTGCGCACCTCGCTGGACCGGGCGCGCCACATGGCGGCGCGCTCGTCCTCGGCCAGGCGCGCGGCGATCTTCGACAGCCGGTCGCAGGCCGCCCAGCACATGAGCGCCGATGAGGTGTGCACCCCGGCGCGCGAGCGCAGCTCCCACATGCCGGCGTCGGGCTGGTCGTGCAGCGCGTAGGCGCGCTCGCCCATCGCCTCGAGGCGGCGGAAGTCCGCGTGCCCGGCCGGCATCTCGAGCCGGCTGTCGAAGAAGGTCTGCACGGCGCCGAGGATGACGTTGCCGTAGACGTCGTGCTGCAGGTGCTCGTAGGCCTGGTTGCCGACGCGCACCGGCCCCATGCTGCGATAGCCCGGCAGGCTGTCGACAATGCGCTCGCTCAGGGTCTTCTCGAGATCGACGCCGTAGACCGGCTGCAGGTGCCCGCCGTCGGCCTGGGCGATCACGTTCCTCAGCCACTGGACGTAGTGCTCCATGGTCTTGACGGCGCCGACGCTGTTGAGCGCGCGCACCACGAAGAACGCGTCGCGCAGCCAGCAGTAGCGGTAGTCCCAGGTACGGCCGCTGTCGGGCGCCTCGGGGATCGAGGTGGTGACCGCGGCGACGATGGCCCCGGTGGGCTCGTAGGTGCACAGCTTGAGCGTGATCGCGGCACGCACCACCGCCTCCTGCCACTCGAGCGGCACGGCGAGGCGCTTCGACCAGCCGCGCCAGTACTCGGCGGTGCGCTTCATGAACGAGCGGGCCATCTCGCCCACCCCCCCGGTCAGCGTCTCGTCGGGGCCGAGGATCAGGCTGACGACGCGGTCGAGGTTGAACACACGCTCGCTCAGCAGGTAGTCGATCGGCGCGTCGGTGGTCAGGCGCAGCGTGGTCTCGGGCCCGACAAAGCGGATGTGGTTCGAGCCCCGGGTGACCTGCGGCGCCTGCGCCTCATAGCCGATGGTCGGCTTGACGCGGATGCGCACCCGGGGCGTGCCGGCGATCGGCCGGATGCGGCGCACCAGCGACTGCGGCCGGAAGATCCGGTCGCGCCAGTAGAAGCGCGGCGCGAAGTCGATCACCTCGACCGAGCCGTTGGCCGAGTGCAGCACCGTGCGCAGCACGGCGGTGTTGGTCTCGTAGACCTGCTCGGTGTGGGTCAGACCCTCCACATCGATGGCGAAGATGCTGTCCTCGACGGTCGCCGGGTCGCCCTTCAGCAGCGCGGCGAACACCGGGTCGCCGTCGAAGCGCGGCAGGCAGCACCAGAGGATGCGCGCCTCGCGGTCGATCAGCGCGCAGAAGCTGGAGTTGCCGACGAAGCCGAGGTCGAGCGTGCTCACGGGCGCGGCCCCTCCCCGTGCGCCGGCGCCCGGCCGGCCGCCAGCCCCTCGCTCAGGTCGCCGAGCCAGTCAAGGAACGCTTCGGTGTCCGGGACGCAGTAGAGCGCCACGGTTTCGCCGCAGCCGATCTTGATGGAGATGCCGCCCAGGCCGGCCACGGCGCGGAAGGCATCCTCGTCGGTCACGTCGTCGCCGGCGTAGAGGGGCGTGCGCCCGGCGAAGGGCGGCTCGGCCATGAAATCCGTCACCGCGTCGGCCTTGGTGCGCGCGCCGAGCTTGATCTCGACCACCATCTTGCCGCTGAGCAGCCGGGCATCGGGGTGGCGCGCTGCGATATCGCGCGCCTGCTCGAGGCAGAACGCCTCGAGCTCCGGGCACTGGCGGTAGTGCAGCGCGACCGAGCCGGGCTTGCGCTCGAGCACCAGGCCGGGCCTGTCGGCGATGGCGTCGCCGAGCCGCGTGGCGATGGCGTCGAGCGCGGCGCGGTCGTAGTCCCCCCCGTGGCGCCGCCCGCCGCCGTCGCGGCGCTCGAGGCCGTGGATGCCGGCGACCGCGGGCCGGCGCGGCGCGAAGATCCGGTCGATGTCCTCGATGGAGCGGCCGGAGACGATGGCGACGGCGCCGCCCAGCAGCGTCTCGAGCCGCGCCAGGGTGCGTACCGTGTGCTGCTTCAGCACGACGCCACCCGGCTGGTCGGCGATCGCCACCAGCGTGCCGTCGAAATCGAGCAGCACGGCCAACGCCTCGGGCCGGAGCCGGCCCGTGTCGAACGCGGAGATTGGCTCGCACATCGATTCGATTGTCTTTGAAGCTCCCACCCTGCCGCGCGCCCCGATCGCAACCTGACGCGTCCCGACCTGACGCGCATGCTAGCGGACCCGGCGGCACCGGTAAACCCGCGCCGCCGCCCGCCGGGGCATGGCGTCAGCCGTTGTCCTTGATGACCTTCAGCTTCGGCGTCTCGCGCTGCTTGCGCCCCGGTTTTGGCCCGGGCTTTCCGCCGCCCTCGATGCTGCGCAGGCCGCGGCGCGGGGCGGGCTCGAACGGCGTGCGCTCCTCGGCGAAGCCGACGGCCGGCTCGGGCGCGTCCCGCCCGGCGCCCGCGGCGCTGCTGACCGGCTGGATGGACATCGACTCCAGCGTGAAGCGCAGCGGCACCGGGCCGAGTTCGGGCACGCGCCCGTTCGCCGGGTGCAGGCAGCCGATCACCCGGTCGATGGCGCCGAAGCTGCCGCGCAGCGGCAGCAGCACCATCTCCCAGATCGACTCGCCGTCCGGCGCCAGCAGCCGGGCATAGCCGACACCGGGCTCGGCGATGGTCTCGGAGATCAGCGCGAGGAAGCTCTCGCGCGACTGGCCGGACATGATGGCGCGCGCGCTCATGCCGCGCAGGTCGAAGCCGAAGCTGTCCAGCAGCCCGCTGCCGGCGAGGCGAAAGCGGACATTGTCGCGGCCGAGGTCCTCGAGCACGAACAGGTGGCGGGCGTCGCTGGCGATGTCGCGCGGATCCACCTCGGCGCGGTCGGGGCACGGCCGGCCGGCGCGCAGGTGCTCCCAGTAGCTGTAGAGCGCTCGGATCTCGTGATGCATCATCTCGTCGCTGCGCTGCAGACGGTGGCGCGCCAGGTCGATGCTGTCGCCGCCCGCGCTGTCTTCCTTTTTATTAAACATTGAAACGCCCCTCTCTACCAACTTGCCCGGCTTGCCGCCACTGCGGCCCCGCACAAAACCGTGAAGCAATTCCCGTGCCAATCCGCCCGCGGCGCGGCGACCGTTGACCGGGCGGGCGCCGCGGCTAGAGTGGCGGCGCGCGGGCACGTGACACCTGCCCGCCACCGTCCCGGGAGAAAGCGCCAGAGCCCATGACAGCCGCCCGCCTCGACCGCCGCGGAATCCTGTTCGTGCTGTCCTCGCCGTCCGGCGCGGGCAAGACCACGCTGAGCCGGCGGCTGCTCGCCGACGACCGCGGCTTCAGCCTCTCGATCTCGGCGACGACGCGGCCACCGCGGCCCTCGGAGGCGGACGGCCGGGACTATTTTTTCGTGTCGAAGGAACGGTTTGGCGAGATGGTGGCGCAAAGCGAGCTGCTCGAGCACGCCGAGGTCTTCGGCCACCGCTACGGCACCCCGCGCGGGCCCGTCGAGGCGGCGATCCACGCGGGGCGCGACGTCCTCTTCGACGTCGACTGGCAGGGCGCCCAGCAGCTCCGCCAGTCGGACCTCGGCGCGCTGGTGGTCACCGTGTTCATCCTGCCCCCCTCGATCGCCGCGCTGGAGCAGCGGCTCAAGGCGCGCGGCCAGGACTCCGACGCGGTGATCGGCGGCCGCATGTCCCGGGCGCGCGACGAGATCAGCCACTGGGCGGAATACGATTATGTCCTGATTAACGACGTTATCGAGGACTGCTATTCCCGAATCGGCACAATCGTCACGGCCGAGCGCCTGCGCCGCGACCGGCAGATATGGCTCAAGCCGCACGTGGACCGGCTCTACCGGGAGTTCGAGGAGCGACGCACATGACGCTTTACGCGCTTGACGGGGTCGCCCCCACGCTGCCCGCCGACGGCGCGTGCTATATCGCCCCCGGCGCCCGGCTGATCGGCGACGTCACGCTGGCCGAGGAGACCAGCGTGTGGTTCAACGCGGTGCTGCGCGGCGACAACGAGCCGATCGTGCTGGGCCGCGGCACGAACGTGCAGGACGGCTGCATCTGCCACACCGACCCGGGCCATCCCCTCACGCTCGGCGAGGAGGTAACCGTCGGCCACAACGCCATCCTGCACGGCTGCTCGATCGGCGACGGCACGCTGGTCGGTATGGGCGCAGTGATCCTGAACGGGGCGAAGATAGGCAAGGGCTGCCTGATCGGGGCGAACGCGCTGATCACCGAGGGCAAGGAGATCCCCGACTACGCGATGGTCGTCGGCCAACCCGGCAAGGTGGTCCGCGACGTCGACGAGCGGCTGGCCGCCGAGCTCCGGCGGGCCGCCGAGGTCTACCGCCGGCGCCAGCGCCAGTACCGCGAGGGACTGGCCGAGGTCGCGCCCCCGGCGGGCGCCCCGCGCGAGAGGTGACGGCGATGACCCACGCAGGCCAGCACACGAACGCGCTGGGCCAGCCCATCGGGGCGCCCCTCCCCGACAGCTGGGCGCCCCCGCCCCGCCCGGTCCGCGCGGCGATGCAGGGCCGCTTCGTGCGGCTCGAGCCGCTCGTCGTGGCCCACGCCGAGCCGCTGCACGAGGCCAACAGCCTCGACCGCGAGGGCCGGCTCTGGACCTACATGGGCTACGGGCCGTTCGAGACGCTCGACGCCTATCGCCGCTGGGTCGGCGAAGTCACGCGCGACGGCGACCCGATGTTCTACGCCATCGTGGGGCAGGACGACGGCCGGCCGGTCGGCGTCGCCAGCTACCTGCGCATCACGCCGGCTTCGGGCGCCATCGAGGTGGGCAACATCTGCTATTCGCCGCTTCTCCAGAGAACGCCGGGCGCCACCGAGACCATGTACCTGATGATGCGCTGGGCCTTCGAGGCGGGCTACCGCCGCTACGAATGGAAGTGCGACGCGCTGAACGCGCCCTCGCGTCGGGCGGCGCAGCGGCTCGGCTTCTCCTATGAGGGCGTGTTTCGGCAGGCCACCCTCTACAAGGGACGCAACCGCGACACGGCCTGGTATGCGGTGATCGACAGCGAGTGGCCGGCGCTGCAAACCGCCTTCGAGACCTGGCTCGACCCGGCCAGTTTCGACGCCGGGGGGCGCCAGCGCGAGAGCCTGAGCGCCCTGACCCGGCCGCTGCTCGCGAACATCGGCTGACCGCGATGCCCGAGCCCAGGCCCGAGGTCATGGAGTTTCTGCTGACGCGCCGTTCGCGCCCGGCCAAGACGCTGGGGCCGGGCGGGCCGGACCGCGAGGGGCTCATGCGCATCCTGACCGCGGCGGCGCGCAGCCCCGACCACGGCAAGCTCGAGCCCTGGCGGTTCATCGTCATCGCCGGGGAGGCGCGCGAGCGCGCCGCGGCGCTGGCCGCCGAGCGTTGCGCGGCGCTGGGGCTGGACGCGGGCGACACCGCCAAGACGGTGGCGCAGTTTACCCAGGGCGCGCTGATCGTCGCGGTGATCTCGAGCCCGAAGCCCGTGGAGAAGATCCCGCGCTGGGAGCAGCGTCTCTCGGCCGGCGCGGTCTGCCTCGGGCTGCTCAACGCGGCGCTGGCGAGCGGCTGGGGGGCGAACTGGCTGACCGGGCGCATGGCCTACGATCCGGCGTTCACCGGCGGCTTCCTCGGCCTCGCCGAGGGCGAGCGGGTCGCCGGCTTCGTCCACATCGGCACCGAGACGCTGGCCCCGCCCGACCGGCCGCGCCCCGATGTCGCGGCGCTGACCGGGTGGCTGTGAGCGCGTGGGCCTGATCGGCGACTTCCTGCGCGCGCTCGGCCAGGTGTTCGACGGGCGCTTCCTCGGCGTGCTGGTGCGCGCGCTGGGGCTGACGCTGGCGCTACTCGCGGCGCTTTCGGTGGGCGCGGTCTGGCTGATCGGCCTGCTGCCCGAGACGCTGGACCTGCCGCTGATCGGCGAGTTCGCCACTCCGGTCGCCACCCTGCGGGCGCTGACACTGGGGGCGGTGCTGCTGCTCTCGGCCTTCCTGATGTTCCCGGTGGCCGCCGCCTTCATCGGCCTGTTCGTCGACGCGGTGGCCGACGCGGTCGAGGCGCGCCACTACCCCGGCCTCGCGGCGCCCCGGCGCACCGGGATCGCCGAGGAGATCGGCGCGGCCACCCGGTTCATGCTGCTGGTGCTGGGCGCCAACGCGCTGGCGTTCGTTCTCTACCTGCCGGCGGGTCCGTTCGCGCCGCTGGTATTCTGGGCGGTCAACGGCTACCTGCTCGGGCGCGAGTATTTCGAGCTGGTCGCCGCCCGCCGCCTCGGCCCCGAGGCGGTGGGCAAGCTGCGCCGCCGCCACCGCTTCACGGTCTGGGCGGCGGGCACGCTGATGGCCGTGCCGCTGAGCGTGCCGGTGCTGAACCTGGTGATCCCGGTGATCGGGGTGGCCACCTTCACCCACCTGTTCCACCGCCTGTGGCGGCGCGAGGACATCACCTCTGCGAGGGCAGTTTCAGGAAATTGAGCTTGTCCAGCGACAGCCATTCCAGCTCGATGGCGGCGTAGGCGAGCGCGAACAGCGCGGTGCCGACGACGGTGGTGATGATCGCCTTCCTGCCCACCATCGCGTCAACCGGCGCGCTGGCCGGCGTGCCGGGGACCACGTGGCCGTCCTCGGACTGGCTGGTCTGCCACAGCGGGTTGACG
The DNA here is from genome assembly GCA_035513135.1 of Thermohalobaculum sp. Classification (GTDB taxonomy): domain Bacteria; phylum Pseudomonadota; class Alphaproteobacteria; order Rhodobacterales; family Rhodobacteraceae; genus Thermohalobaculum. The sequence goes on along the minus strand of DATKCQ010000137.1, from coordinate 40,014 downwards.
ATGAAGAACACCATCGCCCAGATCACCGCGTAGAGCACGATGGCCGACATGATGGACATCTCAGGCCTCCTCGAGCTCGACCAGCGTGCCGTCGAAATCCTTGGGATGTAGGAACAGCACCGGCTTGCCGTGCGCGCCGGTCTTCGGCTCGCCGTCGCCGAGCACCCGCGCCCCCGCCGCCGCCAGCCGGTCGCGCGCGGCGCGGATATCGGCGACCTCGTAGCACAGATGGTGGATGCCGCCCGCGGGATTCTTCTCGAGGAAGCCGCGGATCGGCGAGGTGTCGCCAAGCGGGTGGAGCAGCTCGATCTTGGTGTTCGCCAGCTCGACGAAGACCACGGTGACGCCGTGCGCCGGCTGGTCCTGCGGCGTGCCCACCCGGGCACCCAGCGCGTCGCGGTAGCGGGCGACGGCGGCGTCGAGATCCGGCACCGCGATGGCCACGTGGTTGAGCCGTCCGATCATGCTCGCGCGCGCCCCTCGTTGTCCGCTTGGTCCGCTTCGGTCGCTGTCCGGGGACTTAACCCGGGCGGGCCGGCCGGGCAAGCGGCGCGGGCTGGATGCGGCCGGCGGCCCCGAGGGGCAAGGACCGCCGGCCGCGCGGGCGGCGGAGGCGTCAGTGCCCCGCCGGCGGATGCTTGCGGCCGCCCCGGAAGTTGTCGGCCCAGTGACCCGAGAGGTGCTCGCGGCGACGCTCGCCGATCCCGGTGACGTTCGTGCGGACGGACGCAGCCGTCGGCGCATTCTCGCTGGCACTCGGCTGTCCCCACGCCTGGGCGAGCTTCTGGCGGTGCTCGTGGGTGGTGTTCTCGGCGAGGGCACCGGTCGCCGCCAGGGCGGCGGCGGCAAAGGCCAGGGTTGCAATGGTACGTGTCATGTCGATCTCCGTTCGGTTTGCGCCGGGGGATCCCGGCGCTTCGGTTGTCTCGCGTGGCGGCCCGTCCCCGTAGATGTGCTCGGGGCGTGCGGGTGCTTGCCACGCAAGGTTGGTGCCGGTGCCGGGCCGGGCAATCACGGCGCGATCAAGAGGGTGTCACCTCCGCGCCGGGATGGCGGCCGGCGGGCGCCTCAGCGGCCCGCCGGGGGATGCTTGCGCCCGCCCCGGAAGTTGTTGCCCCAGGGTTGCGGGGCGCGGCCCGGCGCGTGCATCGCCGCTTCGGGGCTGGCCGCCACCGGCCTTGCCCCGTGCGACGCTGCGTCCTGGTGCCAGGCGGCGGCGAGGCGTGCCCGGCTCTCGCTGACGGTGTTCTCGGCGACCGCCGCGACGGCCGTGAAGGCGAACGAAGCGGCCAAAAGGATTATCATCAACCTGTTCATCTCGCGTCCCTTTCACTTCGCTCGACCGCCGGTTTCACCGGTCCCTTGGCGGGTCTGCCGCGGGCCGGATGGAGTCCGGGGCAGGACGTGAAAGAGATTGCGCCGATTCGCGCCGCGCGACTGTGACGCGTGTTACACCGCGATGGCGGGCGCGTGTGGGGGGGGTCAGAACTCGGCGACCGCTCCGACGCCGGGCACTTCGCGCAGGGCGCGGCTGACCTCGGGGCCGACCGGCCAGTTGCCGGGGAGCGCGATCTCGACCTCCTGGCCGCTCTCGGGAATCGCCATGACGAGGTGGACCGGGCCCTCGGCGCGGCGGCCCTGGCCGAGCCGCGCTGCCTGCTCGAGCCGGCTGCGCACCGAGGCCAGCGCGCCGGCGTCCTCGACATAGGCCCTGAGCCCCGCCGCCGCGGCGCCTGCCACCACCGCCTCGACGGGCTGGACGGCGCGCAGCATCAGCCGCGAGGACTCGCCGCGCATGTCGCCCCTGCTGTCGCTCTCGACCCGGAGCACGAGATTGCGGCCGGGCTCGAGCAGGTCCTCGGCCTCGGCCATCACGTCGGCGAACGCCATGACCTCGTAGACGCCCGTTGGGTCGGAGAAGCCGATGAAGGCAAAGCGCGTGCCCCGGGCCGACTTGCGGAACTGCACCGCGGCGAGCGTGCCGGCGATGCGGCCCATGCCCCCGGTGCGGCCCTTGGTGGCCATGAACTCGGCGCAGGACTGCACCTTCTGGCGGCGCAGCGCCGGCATGTAGTCCTCGAGCGGGTGGCCCGAGAGGTAGAAGCCTATCGCCGCGTGCTCCTCGCGCAGCCGCACCGAGGGCAGCCAGTCCTCGCAGTCCCCGAGCCGCGGCGGCGGCAGCGCCTCGGCCGGATCGCCGAACAGCGAGGTCTGGGCCGAGCCGCGTTCGTCGTGCACCGCGGCCGAGTGGTCGGTCAGCTCGTCGACGGCGCGCAGCGCCTTGTGCCGGTTGGGCTCGAGCCGGTCGAGCGCCCCGGCCCGCGCCAGGCTCTCGAGCGCCCGCTTGCCGATGGCGCGCAGGTCCACCCGGCGGGCGAAGTCGAAAAGGTCGGCGAACGCCCCGCCCTCGGCGCGCGCCGCCTCGATCAGGCGCATGGCCTCGACGCCCACGTTCTTGAGCGCGCCGAGGGCGTAGAGGATGCGCTCGTCCTCGACGGTGAACTTCGCCCGGGACCGGTTCACGTCGGGCGGCTCGACCGCGACGCCGATGCGCCGGCACTCCTGCACGTAGCCGTTCAGCTTGTCGGTGTTGTGCAGGTCGAGATTCATCACCGCCGCCATGAACTCGACCGGGTGGTTGGCCTTTAGCCAGGCGGTCTGGTAGCTGACCAGCGCATAGGCCGCGGCGTGGCTTTTGTTGAAGCCGTAATTGGCGAACTTCACGAGCAGGTCCCAGATCTGCGCGGCCTTCGCCTTGGGGATGCCGTTCTGCGCCGCGCCGGCGAGGAACTTGGGCTTCTCGGCGTCCATGTCCTCCTTGATCTTCTTGCCCATGGCGCGGCGCAATAGGTCCGCCTGGCCGAGGCTGTAGCCGGCCATGCGCCGGGCGATCTCCATCACCTGCTCCTGGTAGACGATGATGCCCTGGGTCTCGTCGAGGATCGGGTCGATCGAGGGGTGCAGGCTCTCGCGCGGCTCGCGGCCGTTCTTGACGTTGCAGTATTTCGGGATGTTCTCCATCGGGCCGGGGCGGTAGAGGGCGACCAGCGCCACGATGTCCTCGATGGCGGTCGGGCGCAGCTGGCGCAGCGTGTCGCGCATGCCCGAGCCCTCGACCTGGAAGATGCCCACCGTGTCGGCCCGGGAATAGAGCTCGTAGGTCGCCGTGTCGTCGAGCGGGATCTGCGCGATGTCGACCTCGACCCCGCGCATCGCCAGCAGGTCGAGGGCGTTCTGGATCACCGTGAGGGTCTTCAGCCCGAGGAAGTCGAACTTCACCAGCCCCGCCGCCTCGACCCATTTCATGTTGTATTGCGTGGCCGGCATCGCCGCGCGCGGGTCGCGGTAGAGCGGCACCAGCTCGACCAGCGGCCGGTCGCCGATCACCACCCCCGCCGCGTGGGTCGAGGCGTTCCTGAGCAGCCCCTCGATCTTCTCGGCGATGTCGAGCAGCGCCGCCACGTTCTCGTCGCGCCGCGCCTCCTCCTCGAGGCGGGGTTCCTCGCGGCGCGCGTCCCTGATGGAGAGCGGCTTCACCCCCTCCAGCGGGATCAGCTTCGCCAGCCGGTCGCCCTGGGAGTAGGGCATCTGCAGCACGCGGGCCACGTCGCGCACCGCCATCTTCGACAAGAGCGTGCCGAAGGTGATGATGTGCGCCACCCGGTCGCGGCCGAAGCGCTGCTGGACGTAGGCGATCACCTCCTCGCGGCGGTCCTGGCAGAAGTCGATGTCGAAGTCGGGCATCGAGACGCGCTCGGGATTCAGAAAGCGCTCGAAGAGAAGTCCGTAACGCAATGGATCAAGGTCGGTAATCGTCAACGCATAGGCGACCAGAGAGCCCGCGCCCGAGCCGCGGCCGGGGCCGACGGGGATGCCCTGCCCCTTCGCCCACTTGATGAAGTCGGCGACGATCAGGAAGTAGCCGGGAAATCCCATCTGCTCGATCACGCCGAGCTCGTAGTCGAGGCGGCTTTCGTAGTCCTCGGCCGGCGCGACCGGCGCGATCGTGGCGAGGCGCTGGGCCAACCCGGCCTTCGCCTCGCGGCGCAGTTCCTCGACCTCGTCCTCGGCGAAGCGCGGCAGGATGGGGGCGCAGGTGCGCGGGCGGAAGGCGCAGCGGCGCGCGATCTCGACGGTGTTCGCGATGGCTTCGGGCAGGTCGGCGAAGCGCTCGGCCATCTCGGCGGCGGATTTCATGTGGTGCTCGGGCGTGAGCCGGCGGCGGTCCGTCTCGTTCACGTAGCGGCCCTCGCCGATGCACAGGAAGGCGTCGTGCGCGGCGTGCATCGCTGGGGCCTCGAAGTAGACGTCATTGGTGGCGACGAGCGGCAGTTCGCTTGCGTAGGCGATCTCGACGAGGGCGGGCTCGGCCGCCTCCTCGGCCGCGGTGCGCAGGCGCCCGCCGGTGCCGTGCCGCTGAAGCTCGACGTAGAGGCGGCCGGGAAACGTCGCGGCGAAGCGCGCGATCAGGGCCTCGGCCGCGCCGCGCCGGCCGGCCTGGATCAGCCGCCCGACCGGCCCGGTGGCACCGCCGGTGAGGCAGATCACCCCCTCGGCGTGCGCCGCCAGCTTCTCCAGCGTCACGTGCGAGAGCTGGCTGGTGTCGGTCTCGAGGTAGGCGCTGGTGGACAGTGCCATCAGGTTGCGCCAGCCCGCCGCGTTCTGGGCATAGAGCGCGACCGGGGCGGGGTCGACGGCGCGCTCGCCCGGTGCGGCCTCGGCGTAGGCCACGGCGAGCTGCAGGCCCATGATCGGCTGGATGCCGGCCTTCGCGGCACTCTCCGAGAACTCCAGCGCGCCGAACAGGTCGTTGGTGTCGGTGAGCGCAACCGCGGGCATCGCCAGCTCGCGGCACAGCCCGGGCAGGTCCTTGACGTGGATCGCCCCCTCGCGCAGCGAACAGGCGGAATGCACGCGCAGGTGGATGAAGCGGGGGGGCCCGGCAGCAGATTCGCTCATGCAGCGAGGTTAGACCGGTCACCGCTTGCCGCGAAAGGCGCATTGGCGCAGTCTCGCCGAAAACCCGAAAGGAAGACCGGAGGGAGACCCGGGATGACCGACCGCGAGACGCTCGACTTCACCGACCCGATGCAGCGGCCGCGCTTCACCGGGCTCGCCACCTTCTTCCGCGCACCGTGGCGCGAGGATTTCGAGGCCGACCCGCCCCGCATCGGCGTCTGCGGCGTGCCCTATGATGGCGGTGTGACCAACCGGCCGGGGACCCGGCACGGGCCGCGCGAGGTGCGCAACATCGCCTCGCTGCTGCGCCGGGTGAACCAGGCGACCGGGGTCAACCCGTTCGAAGCGGCGACGGTGGCCGACATCGGCGATGCCTGGATCCGCAAGCCTTACGAGCTGAGCGGGGCGCACGCGGAGATCGAGGCGTTCTTTCGCCGGGTGAAGGCGGCCGGTATCCGCCCGCTGACCTGCGGCGGGGATCACTCGATCACCCTGCCGATCCTGCGCGCGCTGGCCGCCGAGGGGCCGCTGGCGATGATCCAGATCGACGCGCATTGCGACACCGGCGACGCCTATGGCGGCTCGCGCTTCCACCACGGGGCACCGTTCAAGGTGGCGGTGGACGAGGGGCTGCTGGACCCGAAGAAGGTCGTGCAGATCGGCATCCGCGGCTCGCTCTACAACGCCGACATGTGGACGTTCAGCTTCGATAGCGGCATGCGCGTGATGATGATCGAGGAGGTCGAGGAGCGCGGCTGGCGCGCCTGCATCGACGAGGCGCGCGCCATCGTCGGCGGCGCGCCAGTTTACGTGAGCTTCGACATCGACGCGCTCGACCCGGCCTTCGCACCGGGGACCGGCACGCCCGAGGCCGGCGGGCTGACCATGCGCGAGGCGCAGGGCATGGTGCGGCGCTTGGCCGGGCTCGACATCCGCGGGGCCGACATGGTCGAGGTCTCGCCGCCCTTCGACGTGGGCGGCATGACCGCGCTGAACGGCGCCACGGTAATGTACGAGCTGCTCTGCGCGATGACCGCCGAGGTGGGGTAGCCCCGCGTCCGATCTGCCGAAGTTGCCGTGCTGCGGGATTCGCCGTGGCGCCCTCGCACGGCGTTCCTCCGTTGACATCGGCGAGGCGCGGCAGGATGATCGGCGGCACAGCCTGCGCGAACGGGCGCGCGAGCTAGCGGGCCCGCGTGCATGCCGCCCGACATCTCGCGGTCGAGACGCGCTGCGCCCGGTGGCTGGTGGGCGAAGGGGGCATGGGTCCTGGCGCTGCACGCAAGCGTGCTCGCGGCAGAGCGGGAGGAAGTGCCGATGATCCTCGAGAGTACCGATGAGTCTTGAGGGGCCGGCGGCGCCGCCCCCGCGCGGGAGCGCCGGCGAGCCCGTCCTGTCCGTCGATCGCCTGTCGATCCGGTTCCGCGGCGCGCCCGCGACGATCGTCGAGGACCTCTCGCTCACGGTCAGCCGGGGCGAGACACTGTGCATCGTCGGCGAATCCGGCTGCGGCAAGAGCCTCACGGCGCTTGCGCTGATGGGGCTGCTGCCGCCCGCGGCCGAGATCACCTCGGGCACCGCCGACTTCCTCGGCACCGACCTGCTCGGGCTGTCGCAGGCGGAGATGTCGGAGATCCGCGGCGACCGGATGGCCATGGTGTTCCAGGAGCCGATGACCTCGCTCAACCCGGCGTTCAGGATCGGCGACCAGATCGGCGAGGCGGTGCGCCGGCATCGGCGGGTCGATGCCGCCGCGGCCCGGGCGCGGGCGCTCGAGATGCTCGAGCGCGTGCACATCCCGGCGCCTGAGAAGCGGCTCGACGAATATCCGCACCAGCTCTCGGGCGGCATGCGCCAGCGGGCGATGATCGCCATGGCGCTGGCCAACGACCCGGCGCTGCTGATCGCGGACGAGCCGACCACGGCGCTCGACGTGACCATCCAGGCGCAGATCCTCGCGCTCGTGCGCACGCTGCAGGAGGAGACCGGGGCGACGCTGATCCTGATCACCCACGATCTCGGGGTGGTCGCCGAGGTCGCCGACCAGGTGGCGGTGATGTATGCCGGGCACATCGTCGAGTCCGGCCCGGTGGATCGCATCTTCACCGACCCGCAGCACCCCTACACGATCGGGCTGATGAGCTCGATCCCCTCGGTGCACGGGCGCAGCGGCCGGCTGGTGACCATCCCCGGCATGGTGCCCACGATCGAGACCATGCCCAAAGGCTGCCGGTTCTCGACGCGCTGCCCGTTCGTCGAGGACGCCTGCCTCGGCGCCCCGCCGCAACTTGCCGAGGTGGCGCCCGGTCACGCCGCCGCCTGCATCAACGTGCCGCTCGAGGCGAAGATCAAGGCGGATGCGGCATGAGCGGCGAGGCGATCATCGAGATCCGCGACCTGGTCCGGCACTTCGTCACGCGCAAGCCGCTGTTCGGCGAGCCGACGGTGGTGCGCGCCGTCGACGGCGTCAGCTTCGACATCGAGGAGGGCGAGACCTTCGCCATCGTCGGCGAGTCGGGCTGCGGCAAATCCACGCTGGCCCGCCTGCTGATCCGGCTGCTCGACCCGAATTCCGGCGCGATCGTCTATCGCGGGCGCGACCTGGCCGGGCTCGACGCGGGCGAGATGCGGCGGCTGCGGCGCGAGCTGCAGTTCATCTTCCAGGACCCGTTCTCCTCGCTCAACCCGCGCATGAGCGTGGGCGCCATCGTCGAGGAGCCGATGCGCACGCACGGCCTCGGCGCGCCGGCCGAGCGCCGCGAGCGCACGGCCGAGCTGCTGCGCCGGGTCGGGCTGCGCCCCGAGCACGCCGGGCGCTACCCGCACGAGTTCTCGGGCGGCCAGCGCCAGCGCATCGGCATCGCCCGCGCCCTGGCCTCGGGCCCAAAGGTGCTGATCGCCGACGAGCCGGTCTCGGCGCTCGACGTCTCCGTTCAGGCCCAGGTCATCAATCTTCTCGAGGACCTCAAGGACGAGTTCGGGCTGACCCTGATCATCATCGCCCACGACCTCGCGGTGATCCGCCACATGAGCGACCGTATGGCCGTGATGTATCTCGGCCAGATCGTCGAGCTGGCGCCCACCGACGCGCTCTATGCCGAGCCGCTGCACCCCTACACGCAGGCCCTGATGACGGCGATCCCGGTGCCCGCGCCGCACGCGCGCCGGATCACGGAGCCACTGGCTGGCGACGTGCCGAGCCCGGCCGCGCCGCCGCCGGGCTGCCGCTTCCACACGCGCTGCCCGCACGCGCAGGACCTCTGCTCCGAGCGCATGCCGCCGCTCGAGCCGGCCGGGGACGCGCGGCGCGTCGCCTGCCACTTCTACCGCGAGATCGCGCGCCAGGAGGAGATCTTCCCCGAGGCGTCGCCGCGCCCGGAAGCGGCCGAGAAGCGCTTCGCGCTCTACCGCGCGTTCCGCGAGAAGGAGGAGGCCAGCGCGGCCTCCGCCGACACCCCCAACCAATAAACCATGGAGAGGAGACGACCCTTGCGCAAACTGACATTCGCGGCCCTTGCCGCCGCCATGGCTGGCACGGCCTTCGGCGCCCAGGCGGCCGATCTGAGGATCGGGCTCCAGGAGGACCCCGACATCCTCGATCCCGACCAGTCGCGCACCTTCGTGGGGCGCATCGTCTACACGTCGCTGTGCGACAAGCTGGTCGATATCACGCCCGAGCTCGACATCATCCCCCAGCTCGCCACCGAGTGGGAGTGGTCCGACGACGGCACCACCCTGACCATGAAGCTGCGCGAGGGCGTGGTCTTCCATGACGGCACGCCGTTCGACGCGGAGGCCGTCCGGGCCAACATCGAGCGCTCGCAGACGCTGCCCGAATCGCGGCGCAAGAGCGAGCTCGCCTCGGTCGCCTCGACCGAGGTGCTGGGCCCGCACGAGATCGCCTTCAAGCTGACCGCGCCGGACGCGACGCTGCTGGCCCAGCTCGCCGACCGCTCGGGCATGATGCTCTCGCCCACGGCGGCGGAGTCGATGGGGCTGGATTTCGGCCGCGCCCCCGTCTGCTCGGGCCCCTACAGCTTCGTCGAGCGCATCCAGCAGGACCGCATGGTGCTCAAGCGCTTCGCCGACCACTGGAACGCCGACGCGTACCACTTCGACCAGGTGCTGTTCCTGCCGATCCCCGACACCACGGTGCGGCTGGCCAACGTGCGCGCGGGCGATCTCGACATGATCGAGCGGCTGGCCGCGACCGACCTCGCCTCGGCCAACGCCGATTCCGGGCTGACCGTCGCCCAGGCCGTCAGCATCGGCTACCAGGGCATCACCATCAACGTGGCCAATGGCGAGCGGTCCGAGAACCCGCTCGGCCAGGACCCGCGGGTGCGCCAGGCGCTCTACTACGCGATCGACCGCGAGGCGCTGAACCAGGTGGTGTTCGAGGGCGCCTTCATGCCCGGCAATCAGCCGTTCCCGCCGACCAGCCCGTGGTACAACGAGGATCACCCGGTGCCGGCGCGCGACGTGGAGCGGGCCAAGGCGCTGCTCGCGGAGGCCGGGTTCGACCGGTTGGCCATCCAGGTCCAGGTCGCCAACAACCCGGTGCAGATGCAGGTGATGCAGGTCGTCCAGTCAATGGCCGGCGAGGTGGGCTTCGACGTGGAGATCATCGCCAAGGAGTTCGCCACCCTGCTCAGCGACCAGTCGGCGGGCGACTACCAGGCGAGCCAGATCGGCTGGTCCGGCCGCATCGACCCGGACGGCAACATCCATCAGTTCATGACCTGCGAGGGCGGCATCAACGACTCGAAATACTGCAACCCGGAGATTGACCGGCTGCTCGACGAGGCGCGCGTGAGCACCGATCCCGCGGTGCGCAAGGAGGCCTACGACGCGTCGCGCGACATCCTCGCCGAGGACCTGCCGATCATCTACCTCTACCACCCGACCTGGATCTGGGCGCTCGACGCGAAGATCGAGGGGTTCGTGCCCTATCCGGACGGCATGATCCGGCTGGAGAACGTCAAGTTCCGGTGACCTGAACGCCCGGCCCGGCGGCATGCCGCCGGGCCGCCCGACAACAGGGATGTGGTGACATGCTGCTGTTCATCGGCCGGCGGATACTGATCGCGATCCCCACGATGGTGCTGATCTCCATCTTCGTCTTCGCGCTGCAGAAGCTGCTGCCCGGCGACCCGGTGCTGGCGCTCGCCGGCGAGGAGCGCAATCCCGAGATCCTCGAGTTCCTGCGCGAGAAGTACCGGCTGAACGACCCGATCCCCTACCAGTACGTCTACTGGCTGGGCGACGTGCTGAAGGGCGATCTCGGCATCTCGCTGCGCACCAACCAGCCGGTGCTCGAGCTGATCGGCGAGAAGCTGCCGGTGACCATCCAGCTCGCGGTGATGGCGATCGTCATCGCCATCCTGATCGGCATCCCGACCGGCGTGATCTCGGCGGTGAAGAAGGGCACGCCGGTCGACTACATCGCCAACGTGGTGGCGCTGTCCGGGCTGTCGATCCCCAACTTCTGGCTGGGCATCATGCTGATCCTGCTGGTCTCGGTCGAGCTGCAGCTGCTGCCCGCCTCGGGCTATCAGCCGCTCAGCGACGATCCGCTGCGCAGCCTGCAGACCATGATCATGCCCGCCGCGGTCCTCGGCACCGGGCTCGCCGCGGCGCTGATGCGCCACACCCGCAGCGCCATGCTGGGCGTGCTGCAGGCCGACTACGTGCGCACGGCGCGGGCCAAGGGCCTGCACGAGCGCCGGGTGATCATGAAGCACGCGCTGCGCAACGCCCTGACGCCGATCGTGACGATCAGCGCGCTGCTGTTCGGCGAGCTGCTCGCCGGCGCGGTGCTGACCGAGCAGATCTTCACCATTCCGGGCTTCGGCAAGCTGATCGTCGATGCGGTGTTCAACCGCGACTACGCGGTGGTGCAGGGGGTAGTGCTGTGCACCGGGGTCGCCTTCATCGTCATGAACCTGCTGGCCGACATCGCCTATGTGCTGCTCAACCCGCGGCTCAGGAGCTCGCTATGACCGCGGCCGTCACAGACCCCGTCATCGCGGTGCGCCAGCAGAGCCGGGCGTGGGGCAAGCTCAAGCACAACCGCTCGGCGCTGCTCGGCCTCGGGCTGGTCGTCTTCTTCGTGGCGGTGGCCGTGCTCGCCCCGGTGCTGCCGATCCCCGACGCGGCGGCGACCGACTGGGGCGCGGTGCGCAAGGCCCCTTCGGCGGCGCACTGGCTGGGCACCGACGAGCTGGGTCGCGACGTGCTCTCGCGCATGGTCTGGGGCGCGCAGGCCTCGCTCATGGCTGGCGTCGTCTCGGTGCTGATCGCGGTGGCGTTCGGCGTGCCGCTGGGCCTCGTGGCGGGGTACTTCGGCGGCTGGACCGACGCCGCCATCTCGCGCGTCACCGAGGCGCTGCTGGCCACGCCGTTCCTGATCCTGGCGATCGCGCTCGCCGCCTTCCTTGGGCCCAGCCTGACCAACGCGATGATCGCCATCGGCGTCTCGGCCACGCCGATCTTCATCCGGCTGACGCGCGGTCAGGTGCTCAGCGTGAAGACCGAGGACTATGTGGACGGCGCCCGCGCCATCGGCCTGCCGCACCTGCCGATCATCTGGCGCTACATCCTGCCCAACGTGTTTCCGCCGATCCTGGTGCAGGCGACGCTCACCATTGCCACGGCAATCATCGCCGAGGCCAGCCTGTCGTTCCTCGGGCTGGGCCAGCAGCCGCCGGCGCCGAGCTGGGGGAGCATGCTCAACGTGGCCAAGAACTTCCTGTCGCAGGCGCCGTGGATGGCGCTGTGGCCGGGCATCGGCATCTTCCTGGTGGTGCTCGGCTTCAACCTGCTCGGCGACGGGCTGCGCGACGCGCTCGACCCGCGCGAGACCTGAGGACGGAGCCGGAGCGCGAAGATGCAGGGTTTCACCACGCGGCCCGAGGTCACCGGCACGTTCGGGGTCGCCGCCTCGACTCACTGGATCGCCACCACGGCGGGCTTCGGCGTGCTCGAGCGCGGCGGCAACGCCTTCGACGCCGCGGTGGCCATGGGCTTCGTGCTCAACGTGGTCGAGCCGCATCTGAACGGCCCAGGCGGCGACATGCCGGCGATCCTCCATGCGTCCGCGACCGGGCGCACCGAGGTGCTGTGCGGCCAGGGCGTCGCCCCGGCGGCGGCGACCATCGAGGCCTATCGCGGGCTGGGGCTCGACTTGGTTCCGGGCTCGGGCCTGCTCGCCACCGTGGTGCCGGGCGCCTTCGACGCCTGGATGCTGATGCTGCGCGATCACGGCAGCATCAGCCTGCGCGCGGCGCTCGAGCCGGCCATCCACTATGCCGAGGCCGGCCATCCCATGCTGCCCCGGGTGGCCGAGACCATCGCCGGGCTCGCCGGCTTCTTCCGCGACGAGTGGCCCAGCTCGGCCGCCGTCTGGCTGCCCGGCGGCGCCGCGCCGCGCGCGGGGGCGCTGTTTCGCAACCCGCGGCTCGCCGAGACCTGGCGCCGCATCCTCGCGGAGGCCGAGGCGCACCCCGGCCGCGAGGCGCAGATCGAGGCGGCGCGGGACGCCTTCTACCGCGGCTTCGTCGCCGAGGCGATCGACAACTACTGCCGCACGGCCGAGGTCATGGACGTCACCGGGCGCCGGCACGGCGGGCTGCTGCGCGCCGACGACCTGGCGCGCTGGCAGGCGAGCTACGAGGCGCCGGCGACGCGCGACTACGGCGAGTGGACGGTCGCCAAGACCGGCCCGTGGGGCCAGGGGCCGGTGCTGCTGCAGTCGCTGGCGCTGCTCGAGGGCTTCGACCTCGCCGCGATGGACCCCGGCGGCCCGGACTTCGTCCACACGGTGGTCGAGGCGATGAAGCTCGCCTTCGCCGACCGCGAGGCCTATTACGGCGATCCCGAACACGCGCCCGTGCCGCTCGAGACGCTGCTCTCGCCCGCCTACGCCGCCGGGCGCCGCGCGCTGATCGGCGCCGCGGCCTCGCTCGAGCAGCGTCCCGGCGCGATCGCGGGCTTCGAGGAACAGGCGGCGCGCATGGTCGAGCGCGCCCGGCGCGCGCCGCCCGCGACGGGCGGCGCCGATGTGGGCGAGCCGACCATGGCCCACCTCACCGAGCGGCGCGGCGACACCTGCCACGTCGACGTGATCGACCGCTGGGGCAACATGGTCTCGGCGACGCCCTCGGGCGGCTGGCTGCAGTCCTCGCCGGTCGTTCCGGGGCTGGGCTTTGCGCTCAACAGCCGGGCGCAGATGTTCTGGCTCGAGCCGGGGCTGCCGACCAGCCTGGCGCCGGGCCGGCGGCCGCGCACCACGCTCTCGCCCTCGCTGGCAGCGCATCGCGGGCGGCCCGCGCTCTCGTTCGGCACACCGGGCGGCGACCAGCAGGACCAGTGGCAGCTCATCTTCTTCCTGCGCCATGTGCATCACGGGCTGAACCTGCAGGAATGCATCGACATGCCGCTGTTCCACACCCTGCACTTCCAGGGCTCGTTCTATCCGCGCGTCGCCCAGCCGGGCCAGGTGGTGATCGAGGAGACCGCGGGCGCGCCAACGCTCGCCGAGCTGCGCGCGCGCGGCCACCACGTCGAGGCGGCGCCGGCGTGGACGGTGGGCCGGCTGACAGCGGCAAGGCGCGACGCCGACGGCCTGCTGCGCGGCGCCGCGACCCCGCGGCTGATGCAGGCCTACGCGATCTGCCGCTAAAGTATCCGCCACGGTGCAGGCCGGCACGGGTCCTGGATGGTGCCCGGAGGGAGACTCGAACTCCCAAGGGGTTTCCCCCGGCGGATTTTGAGTCCGCTGCGTCTACCAATTCCGCCATCCGGGCGCGGCGGCGAAGGATAGTGACAAAACCGCTTGGCGCAAGGGGCGCGCAAGGCGCGGGCAAGCCGCTGGACAGGGTGCGGGGCGCCTGCTATCGGGCGCCGATGCTGCGCCGCCTCTACGACTGGACGATCTCGCTGGCGGAGCGCCGCAACGCGCTCTGGGCGCTGGCCGTCGTCAGCTTCGTCGAGAGCTCGGTGTTCCCGATCCCGCCCGATGTGCTGATGATCCCGATGATCATCGCCACGCCGCACCGGGCGTTCCTGATCGCCAGCGTGTGCACGGCCGCCTCGGTGCTCGGGGGGATGCTTGGCTACGCGCTCGGCTTCTTCTTCTACGAGACGCTGGGCGCGCCGATCCTGCACTTCTACGGCTACACCGCGAAGTTCGCCGAGTTCCAGGCGGCCTATAACGACTGGGGGGCGTGGGCGGTGCTGATGGCGGGCGTGACGCCATTCCCGTTCAAGGTGATCACCATCCTTTCGGGGCTGACGGGGCTGGACTTCCTGGTGTTCAGCGTCGCGGCGGTGCTGGCGCGGGGGGCGCGCTTCTTTCTGGTCGCCGCGCTCCTGTGGAAGTTCGGCCCGCCGATCCGCAGCTTCATCGAGCAGCGGCTAGGGCTGGTCGCGACCGTCTTCCTGGTTCTGCTCTTCGGTGGGTTCGTCGTTGCGAGGTATGCCCTGTGACCTATCCGGTCTGGACGCCGCGAACCTGGATGCTGCTCGCCGGGGCGGGATCGGCGGCGGTTCTCGGCGGCGCGCTCGCCTCCCAGTTCATCGGCGGGCTGGCGCCCTGCCCGCTGTGCATCTGGCAGCGCTGGCCGCACCTGGCCGCGGTCGTGCTGGCCGTGCTGGGGGTGGCGCTGCTCGCCCGCTGGCACCGGCCGCTGGCGGGCCTGGGCGCGCTGGCGATGCTGGTGGGCGCGGGCCTCGGCCTCTACCACACCGGCATCGAGCGCGGCTGGTGGCAGGGCCCGGACACCTGCGTCGGCGCCAGCGATGTCGGCGCGCTCTCCGCCGACGAGCTGATGGCACAGATCATGGCCGCACCGCTGGTGCGCTGCGACGAGGTGGTGTGGGAGTTCCTCGGCCTCTCCATGGCGTCGTGGAACGCGCTGGCCTCGCTGGCGCTGGCGGGGCTGTGGCTGATGGCGATACGCCGTCAGGACTCCAGCTCGGCGTCCCAGTAGAGAAAGTCGAGCCAGCTGTCGTGCAGGTAGTTGGGCGGGAACTTGCGCCCCTTGTTCTGCAGCTCGACGGCGTCCGGCCGGCGCGGCGGGCGGCGCAGCGTCAGGCCGGCCTCGCGCAGCGTGTGGTTGGCCTTCCTGAGATTGCAGCGGTTGCAGGCGGCGACCACGTTCTCCCAGGTGGTGCGCCCGCCGCGCGAGCGGGGCAGCACGTGGTCGAAGGTCAGCTCGCCGAACGAGCCGCAGTACTGGCAGGCGAACTCGTCGCGCAGAAACAGGTTGAACCGGGTGAAGGCCGGGTAGCGCGCCGGCTTGATGTACTCGCGCAGCACCACCACCGAGGGCAGGCGCATCGAGATCGAGGGGCTGCGCACCACCGCGTCATACTCGGCGACGATGACCACCCGGTCGAGGAACACCGCCTTGATCGCGTCCTGCCAGTGCCACAGCGACAGCGGGAAGTAGGAGAGCGGCCGATAGTCGGCATTCAGCACCAGGGCGGGGTTGTCGCGAAGCCCCGCCGGCTGCCTGACGAAGGTTGTAGCAAACGTCCCGTCCATGCCGCTGCGCCCGTCACACCTCCTTCACGACACCGTTCCCGCCGGCACGCCGGGGAAACGGGTCGGTCGCTGGAACCCCGGCACGCCCACTATATCTCGCGGCCTGGCGGCATCAAGTCTCTAGATACGCCACCGGATACGCCACCGGGGCCGCTGCAGGCGATTTAGCACGCAGGTGCGACGGATTGGCGACGCCTTCGCGCGAGCCCGCGCGCACCCATTCTGCCCACAGCCTATCCCCCGTTTATCCCCAAATGCTCGCGAAGAAAAGACAGTGCCAAGCTGAGGCCCTCGGGCGCGATGCCGTGGCCGATGCCGCGGCTGACGTGCCATCGCACGGGGAAGCCGGCCTCGGCCAGCGCGCCGCGCGCCTCGGTGAGCGCGTCGACGGGGATCATCTGGTCCTGGTCGCCGTGCACCAGCAGCACCGGGGGCTTTGAGCGCGCCTCGCGCCTGAGCGCCTCGCCGTCCACGATCCGGCCGGAGAAGCCGACGATGCAGGCCAGCGCCTCGGGCCGGCGCGGCGCCACGTAGAGGCTCATCATGGTGCCCTGACTGAAGCCGACCAGCGCCGTGCGGTCCGGGGTGACACCCTCCTCAGCCATGGAGTCGGTGAGGTAGCGGTCGAGCAGCCCGGCCGAGCGGTGGAAGCTGCTGTCGCGCTCGGCCTCCGACGAGCCGTCGAGCCGGGGGATCGGGAACCACTGGTAGCCCATCGGATTGACCCGGCTGCGCTCGGGCGCGTTCGGGGCGCGGAATGCGGTGCTGGGCAGGTGCCGGCCGAGCGGCCCGGCGAGGCCGAACAGGTCGTTGCCGTCGGCGCCGTAGCCGTGCAGCAGGATCACCAGCGATGTCGTGGTCCCCGAGCCGGGGGCGGCGCGAGGGCCGGTGAGGGTATCCATCGGCTACTCCGTGACGCCTTCGCGTTGCTTGGCGACCCTGTAATAGGCCCACAGCAGGCGGGCCGCAACGCCCCGCCAGGGCGACCAGCCGACGGCGCGGGCGCGCAGCGCCTGCTCGTCGGGGCGGGCGGGCAGCTCGAACAGGAGCCGGGCCGATTCCTGCAGCGCCAGGTCGCCGGCGGCGAACACGTCGGCTCGGCCGATCGAGAACATCAGGTAGATCTCGGCGGTCCACACCCCGATGCCGGGCAGCGCGGTCAGCCGCGCGATGGCCTCGTCCTCGGGCAGCGCGCCGAGGGCGGCATAGTCGGGCGCGGCGCCGGCGATGGCTCGGGCATAGCGGATCTTCGGTCGCGACAGTCCGCAGGCGCGCAGGTCGTCCTCGGCCAGCCCCAGCAGGGTCTCGGGATCGTCGGCCCCCGCGGCGCACAGCCGCGACCAGACCGAATCGGCGGCGGCGACCGAGAGCTGCTGGGCGCAGATGGTGCGCAGCAGTGCGGCGAAACCGCCGTCGCGCCGGCGCAGCGGCGGCGGCCCGGTGAGGGCGAGCGCCTGGGCGAAGCGCGGCTCCGCCCGGACGAGCGAGTCGCAGCCTTCGAGGATGTCAGCCTCGGTCTCGATGATCCGCCCGGTCATGGCGGCAGCTTTGGCCGCCGCCTGGCCGGGGGTCAAGCCGCAGACCGCGGCCGGCGGCCGCGTCAGCCCGCCAGCGCCCGGGCCTGCCCCAGCCAGTCGTCGCGAAAGCAGCGGCCCTTGATCGAGGTCAGTTTCTCGTCGAGCGCGGCCAGCTCCGCCTCGCTCAGCGCCGCGAGTTGCGCGAAGGTGCGGATGCCCAGCCCGTCGAGCTGGCGCGCCAGCCCGGGCCCGATGCCCTTGATCCGCGTGAGATCGTCGGTGGTGGGTGTCTCGGCGGGGGGCGTCTCGGCGGGGGGCGTCTCGGCGGCAGGCGTCTTCGGGGCCGCCGCGGCGGCCTGCACCGTCTCCTCGAGCGGGGCGGCCGCCGCCTCGACGACATCCGCGGCGGCCTCGACAGCCTTCGCCACCGGCACCGCGCCCAGCGTGACCGCGCGCTCGACCGCGGTCTCGGACCGCTCGCCGCGCCGCGGGCCGGTCTGGCCCGCCAGCCCGGCGAAGCGCCACTCGACGCCGAACATCGGCGCCACCGGCCAGAAGCTCAGCCAGAACCTCACCGCCGAGCTCATCGCCCGGCTCCACGGGTCCATCGACCAGGCGTCCATCGCCCACGGCTCGGCAGTTTCGGCACGTCGCTTGGCCATCTCTCGCTCCTCGAATTGCTGAAAACTCGCGTGCATCCTATCGCAGGCGATTGTGCAGCGCAACATGGCGCGCGGCGGTTTGACAGCCGCGCCGCGGGCGCCCTAATGGCCGGCGGGAGGAGGACCAGTGAGCACCGGGCAGCCCGCGCACACCGAGCGATTCGCGCCGAGCCCCACCGGCGAGCTGCACCTCGGCCACGCCTACTCGGCGCTGGTCGGCTGGCGCGCGGCGCGGCGGGCGGGCGGGCGGTTCCTGCTGCGCATGGAGGACCTCGACCGGTCCCGCGTGCGCCCGAAGTTCGCCCGGGGCATCCTCGACGACCTGGCCTGGCTCGGCCTAGACTGGGACGGGCCGGTGGTCTGCCAGTCCGCCCGCCTGGCTGCCTACCGCGCGGCGCTCGCGGACCTGACCGCGCGCGGGCTGACCTATGCCTGCACCTGCACGCGGCGCGACATCGCCGAGGCCGCCAGCGCGCCGCAGGAGGGCGTGCCGGCCGGCCCCGACGGCCCCGACGGCCCGGTCTACCCCGGCACCTGCCGCGGCAGGGCACATGCGGCGGGCGCGTCCGCGGCCACCCGCCTCGACATGCGCCGGGCCATTGCCGCGCTCGGCGGCGCCGCGGCCGTCGGCGCCCTGGCGTTCACCGAGCTCGCCGAGGGCCCCGGCGGCGAGAGCGGCGAGATCCACCTCGACCCGCAGGCGCTGGCCGAGGGCACCGGCGACGTCGTGCTCGCCCGGCGCGACGGCACGCCCGCCTATCACCTCGCGGTGGTGGTCGACGACGCCTGGCAGGGCGTCAGCCACGTGACGCGCGGCCGCGACCTGTTCAGCGCCACCCCGCTGCACCGGCTGCTGCAGGCGCTGCTCGGCCTGCCCGCGCCGCGCTGGCGCCACCACCGGCTGATCCGCGACGCGCACGGCCGCCGCCTCGCCAAGCGCGACCACGCCCGCTCGCTCGCCACGCTGCGCGCCGAGGGCTGGAGCCCCGCCGAAATCATCCGCAGCTTGCGTCAACCGCCGGACCTCGAGCGTGACTCCACCGCCCCGCCGCCGGAATGACGATAGCTGCGGCAGATCCGGCCAGAGACGGCCCTAGAGGCAGGCGCGAATGCGCCCCATGGCCTCGCGGATGTTCTCGATGCTGCTCGCGTAGGAGAAGCGCAGGTAGCCCTCGCCCCAGGCGCCGAAGCTGGTGCCGGCGATGACGGCGACGCCTGCCTCGGCGAGGAACCGGTCCTGCGCCTCGCGGGCGCTCAGTCCGGTGCCCTCGATGTTGGGGAAGGCGTAGAAGGCGCCCAACGGCTCGACGCAGCGAAAGCCGGGGAGCTGGTTGAGCTCGGAGACGATCACCCGGCGCCGCTCGTCGAAGGCGGCGAGCATCTCGCCGACCGCGTCCTGCGGCCCGGTCAGCGCCGCGACGCCGGCGTGCTGCGTGGCCGCGTTGACGCAGGAATGGTCGTTGATGCACAGGCGCACGGCGTGCTCGACCAGCGTCTCGGGCCACACGGCGAAGCCGAGCCGCCAGCCGGTCATGGCGTAGGTCTTCGACCAGCCGTCGAGCATGATCACCCGGTCGCGGATCTCGGGATAGCTCAGCAGGCTCACATGCGCCCGCCCGCCATAGAGCATCTGGCTGTAGATCTCGTCGGACAGGATGGCGACCTGCGGGTGCTCGGCGAGCCCCGCCACCAGCCGGTCGATCTCGGCCTTTGGCGTGACACCGCCGGTGGGGTTGGCCGGGCTGTTGATGATGATGAGCCGGGTCGCGGGCGTGATCCGCGCCAGCACCGCCTCGGCGTCGAAGGCGAAGCCGCTCGCCTCGTGCAGCTCGATCGGCACCGGGGTGGCGCCCGAGTAGCGGATCACCGACTCGTAGATCGGGAAGCCGGGGTTGGGATACATGATCTCGGCGCCGGGCTCGCCGAACATCAGCACGGCAAAGAACATGGTGGGCTTGCCGCCGGGCACCACGACCACGTGGTCGGGGTTGACCTCGACGCCGTGGCGGCGGTTGAGATCGGCGGCCACCGCCTCGCGCAGGCCGGGGATGCCGTTCGCCGGCGTGTAGCCGTGGTGGCCGTCGCGCAGAGCCTTCACCCCGGCCTCGACGATGTGGTCGGGGGTGCGGAAGTCGGGCTGGCCGATGCCGAGATTGATGATGTCCTTGCCCTCGGCCGCAAGCTTCTGGGCGCGGGCCAGCACGTCGAAGGCGGTCTCGGTGCCGAGGCGGGAAAGCGAGATGGCGGGCTTGAGCATGGGTCGGGTGCCTTGCGAAGCGGACGGACTGCTCGACCGCTAGCACATGAGGCCCGGCCTTGTCCCCTGTCCTGGAGCGATCGCGAGCAACCGAAACGGCCCTAGTGCCCCGCCGAGACCATCTTGCGCTCCTCGAGGGCGCGTTCGAGCCAGCCGAGCTCCATCTCCGGCACTGACTTGAGCAGGAGGTCGGTGTAGTCGTCGAAGGGCGGGCTCAGCACCTTCGACTTGGGGCCGAAGCGGACCACCTTGCCCTGGTACATCACGGCGATGGAATCGGCGATGGCGCGCACCGTGGCAATATCGTGGGTGATGAAGACATAGGTGACGCCGGTGTCCTTCTGCAGGTCCATCAGCAGCTTCAGCACCCCCTCGGCGACAAGCGGGTCGAGCGCCGAGGTCGGCTCGTCGCAGATCACCATCCGGGGCTCGGCGGCCAGCGCGCGGGCGATGCACACGCGCTGCTTCTGCCCGCCCGAGAGCTCGGCCGGATAGCGGTCGATGAATCCCTCGCCCATCTCGATCTGCTCGAGCAGCTCCATCACCCGCTTGCGCCGCGCCTTGCCGCGCAGCCCGAAATAGAAGCCCACCGGCCGGCCGATGATCTGCTCGACCGTCTGGCGCGGGTTCATCGCCGTGTCGGGCATCTGGTAGATCATCTGGATCTGGCGCAGCTGCTCCTTCGAGCGCTGCGCCAGCGCGGGCGGCAGCGCCTCGCCGTCGAACACCACCCGGCCCCTGGTGGGCGGCAGCAGGCCGGTGATGACCCGCGCCGTGGTGGACTTGCCCGAGCCCGACTCGCCGACCACCGCCAGCGTCTGCCCCTTGGCCACGTGCATGGAGACGTCGAACAGCACGGGGATGCGCCCGTAGGCCGCGTCGAGGTTTTCGAGGCTGAGCAGCGCCTCGTCCTGGTCTTTCGCCTCGGGCTTGATGTCCGAGCGGATCGAGAGCAGGGCACGGGTGTACTCCTCGCGCGGCTCCTCGATGATCTGCTGGACGGAGCCGTACTCCACGGTCTCGCCGTAGCGCAGCACCATGATGTCGTCGGAGATCTGCGCCACCACCGCGAGGTCGTGGGTGATGTAGATCGCCCCCACCCCGGTCTCCTCGATGGCGTGCTTGATGGCGGCCAGCACGTCGAGCTGGGTGGTCACGTCGAGCGCCGTGGTCGGCTCGTCGAACACGATCAGGTCGGGCTTGGGGCACAGCGCCATCGCCGTCATCGCCCGTTGCAGCTGGCCACCCGAGACCTGGTGCGGGAAGCGGCTGCCGAAGTTGTCCGGGTCGGGCAGGCCGAGCACGCCGAACAGGTAGCGCGCGCGCTTCATCGCCTCCGAGCGGCCCATGATGCCGTGGCGCACCGCCGCCTCGACCACCTGGTCGCCCAGCCGGTGCGAGGGGTTGAAGGCCGCCGCCGCCGACTGCGCCACGTAGGTCACGCGGCGCCCGCGCATGTTGCGGATTCCCTCGCGGCCGAGCTCGAGGATGTTCTCGCCGTCGAGCAGGGCCTGGCCGCCGGTGATGCGCACGCCGGAGCGGCCGTAGGCCAGCGCGGCGAGGCCGATGGTGGACTTGCCCGCGCCCGACTCGCCGATCAGGCCGATCACCTTGCCCTTCTCGAGGTCGAAGCTCACGCCCTTGACGATGTCGATGTCGAACGGGTCCTCGCCCGGCGGAAAGACGGTCGCGCCGATCCACAGGTCGCGGACTTCCAGGAGATTGCTCATGCGCCCCGCCCTCCACGCAGGCTGGCGGTGCGGCGCAGCAGCCAGTCGACGATCATGTTGACGCAGACCGCCAGCAGCGCGATGGCGCCGCCGGGGTAGAGCGCCGCCGGCACCAGGAAGATGATGCCGTCCTTGTTGTCCTTGACCATGCCGCCCCAGTCCGCCTCGGGCGGCTGGATGCCCAGCCCCAGGAACGACAGGGTCGAGAGGAACAGCACGGCGAAGGAGAACCGCAGCCCGAACTCGGCGATCAGCGGGGTCAGCACGTTGGGCAGGATCTCGCGGAAGATGATCCAGTTCCAGCCCTCGCCGCGCAGGCGTGCCGCCTCGACGAAGTCCTGCACGGCGATGTCGATGGCGACCGCGCGGCCCAGCCGGAACACGCGGGTCTGGTCGATGATCGCCATCACGGCGATGAGGATGTAGATGTTCTGCGGCAGCGCCGCGAGTACCACCAGCGCGAAGATCAGCGTCGGGATGGCCAGCAGCATATCCTCGATGCGGCTGGCGATCTGGTCGAACCAGCCGCCGATCACCGCCGCCGAGAAGCTGAGGAACATGCCGATGGCGAAAGACAGCACGCTGGCCGCCAGCGCCACCGCGATGGTCGTCTGCGCCCCGTAGATCAGGCGCGAGAGCATGTCGCGGCCGAGGTTGTCGGTGCCCAGGATGAAGGCGCCCGCGGTCGGCTCCCAGACATCGCCGACGATCTCGCGCTCGCCATAGGGCGCGACGAAGCCGGCGAAGACCGCGAGCAGGCCGATCACCAGGACCATGAGCATGCCGAACGAGGCGGTCAGCGGGGCAGTCTTGACGAAGCGCGCGGAATTGTCGGGCAGCGAGGACACCAGCAGCGCGCGGAACAGGTAGCCGCAGGCGGCCGCCCCGGCGAACGCCGCCAGCACGATGGCGAGGCCGACGATGGACGACTGGCCCCAGACCAGGGCGAGCACCGCCGAGAACAGGATCAGGGCGATGAGCCCGATGAAGCCGTCCTGCTGGCGCCAGTACCAGGCGAGGCCGGTGCCGGCGGCGAGCACGACGAAGTAGACGGGAACGAAGGCGGACATCGCGCTACCTCGGGTGCATCAGGCGCGGGTTGGCGAGGATCGAGCCGACGTCGGCCAGCATGTTGAGGATGATGTAGACCGCGGCGAACACCACGCCGCAGGCCTGCACCACCGGCATGTCGCGCACGGTCACGGCGTCGACGAAGTACTGGCCCATGCCGGGATAGGCGAAGATCACCTCGACCACCACGACGCCGACCACCAGGTAGGCGAGGTTCAGCGCCACCACGTTGATGATCGGCGCCACCGCGTTCGGCGCCGCGTGGTGGCGGATGATCAGCATGGGGCGCAGGCCCTTGAGCTCGGCGGTCTCGATATAGGCCGACTCCATGATGTTGAGGATCGCCGCGCGGGTCATGCGCATCATGTGCGCCAGCACCACCACCACCAGCGTCGCCGCGGGCAGCGCCACGAGCTGGATGTTGTCGAGCGACCACAGCGGCGCGCGCGGGATGATCGGCGGCCCCGAGCCGATGCCGAGCTGCAGGGCGAAGAAGAAGATGAACAGGTAGCCGATGAAGAACTCGGGCATCGAGATGGCGGCCAGCGAGACGATGTTGATCAGCCGGTCCGGCAGCCGGTCGCGGAAGAACACCGCCAGCATGCCGAGCCCGATGGAGATCGGCACGGCAAACATCGCCGCCACCGCGGCCAGGAACAGCGTGCTGTTGAGCCGGCGGAACAGCTGCTCGTTGACGCTCGCCCGGTTGGCCCAGCTATAGCCGAAGTCGCCCTGCATGACGCCGGCGAGCCACTCGAAGTAGCGCAGCACCACGGGCCGGTCGAGGCCTAGCTCCTTGCGGATGTTGGCCACCGCCTCGGGCGTCGCGCTCTGGCCCAGGAAGTTGCGGGCGAAGTCGCCGGGCAGCAGCTCGACCCCGATGAACAGCAGCGCCGAGATTGCCAGGATCAGCACGAACCCGATGCCGATGCGCTGGAGCACCAGCGCGATCGCGGGGTTCATCCGCAACGTCCGCGTTGCCATCGTCATCCCCCTCCGCGGCGGCGGGCGGCGGTTGGCCCCGCCGCCCTTCGTTACCTCAGGCCTCGAACCAGGCGCGGCAGCTCATCAGCCCGTTCGACATGGGCTGCGACGGGTCGGTGAGCTGGCCCTGCAGGTTCGCGCTCGAGGCATCGACGAAGTCGTTGAACATCGGCACGATCAGCCCGCCCTCGTTGTGCAGCATCAGCGCCATGTCGGTGAAGATCTCCTTGCGCCTGGCCGGGTCGATCTCGGCCCGGGCCTCGAGCAGCATCTTGTCGAACTCGGGCCGCTTCCAGCGCGTGTCGTTCCAGTCGGCATCGGACTTGTAGGCCACCGCGTACATCTGCGTCTGCGTCGGCCGGCCTCCCCAGTAGGAGGTGGAGAACGGCTGCACGTTCCACACATTCGACCAGTAGCCGTCCGCCGGCTCGCGGCGCACCTCGATCGGGATGCCGGCCTGGGCGCAGGTCTGCTGGAACAGCACGGCCGCGTCCTCGGCGCCGTTGAAGGCGGCGTTCGAGGTGCGCAGCACGATCGGCGAGCCGTCATGGCCCGACGCCTTGTAGTGGTGCGCCGCCCGGTCCGGGTCGAACGTGCGTTGCGGGATGGCCTCGGGGAACAGCGCATAGGCCTCGTTGATCGGGAAGTCGTTGCCCACCGAGCCGTAGCCGCGCAGGATCTTGTCGACCATCTCCTCGCGGTCCATGGCGTATTTCAGCGCCAGGCGCAGCTCGTTGTTGTCGAAGGGCGGCGTGTCGCAGTGGGCGATGAAGACATAGTGCCCGCGGCCCGACACGTTGTTGATCTTCACGTTGGGCGCCCGCTCGAGCAGGTCGACGGTCTTGGGGTCGACCCGGTTGATGGCGTGCACCTTGCCCGAGGTCAGCGCCGAGACGCGCGCGGTCAGGTCGTTGATGACCAGCACCTCGACCGAGTCGAACCAGGCCCAGTTCTCCATCCAGTGGCCGTCGCGGCGCGTCATCATGTGGCGCACGCCCGGCTCGTTCAGCTCGACCGTGTAGGGGCCGGTGCCGATGGCCGCCTCGGGCGCATCGACGCCGCCGTCCGGCTGGATGATCAGGTGGTAGTCCGAGAGCAGGTAGGGCAGATCCGCGTCGCCCGACTCGAGCTCGATCACCAGGTCGTCGCCGTCGGCGCGGAAGTTCTGGCCGATCGACTTGAGGATGCCGAGCGCGCCCGACTTGGCGTCCTCGTCCGAGTGGCGCTTCAGCGTCGCCACCACGTCCTCGACGGTCATTTCCTTGCCGTTCGAGAACTCGACGCCCTTGCGGATCTTGAAGACCCACTTCTTCGCGTCCGCCGAGGCCTCCCAGCTCTCGGCCAGCCAGGGCTGGGCGGTGCCGTCGTTGGGGTCGGTGTTCACCAGGCACTCGCCCCAGGTGAAGTTGACGTTGTGCATCACCGTCGAGGTGGCCAGCGCCGGGTCGAGGCTGTCGGTCGAGGCGCCGCCGTTCAGCCCCAGGATGAAGTCGCCGCCGCGCTGTGGCGCGGCCCGCGCCGTGCCGGAAAGCAGTTGCGTGGCCAGCGGTGCGGCCACGCCCAAGGCCGCGGCGCGGCCCATGAAGTCGCGCCGGCTCATCAGGCCGCGGACAACCCGCAGGCCGAGGTCCTTCAGTTCGTCTGACATGTCGCGTGATCCTCCCGACATACGCGTTCTTGTTCTAGTGCCTGTTCTCGTGGCTCACTTTGACCTCGCCCCCTGCCCGAGGCAACGGCTAAATGCGACGCTCCGCGCGTCGCAAACGCCGCGCCGCCGCCCGGGGCTCCCCGGGCGGCGGCGCGGCCGGGCGCTCAGGCCCGGATGTCTGCTCGGTCGGTCACTCGGCAAGCCAGGCGCGGATGCCGATGTAGTTGTTGGACAGGTCGCTGGCCGGATCGAGAAGCTGGCCCTGCAGCTTGTCGGTCGAGGCGTCGATGAAGTCGTTGAACATGGGCAGGATCAGCCCGCCCTCGTCACGCACCATCAGGGCCATCTCGGTGTAGAGCTCCTTGCGCCGGTCGGGGTCCAGCTCGGCCCGCGCCTCGAGCAGCAGCTTGTCGAAGGCGGGCCGCTTCCAGCGGGTGTCGTTCCAGTCCGCCTCGGAGTGGTAGGCGACCGTGTACATCTGGTCCTGCGTCGGCCGCCCGCTCCAGTAGGAGGTGGAGAACGGCTGCACGTTCCACACGTTCGACCAGTAGCCGTCCGAGGGCTCGCGCTTCACGTCGATCGGGATGCCGGCCGCCTCGCAGCTCTGCTGGTACAGCACCGCCGCGTCCGTCGCGCCCGGGAACGCCGCGTCCGAGGTGCGCAGCGTGATCGGCGTGCCGTCGTGGCCCGACGCCTTGTAGTGGTGCGCCGCCCGTTCCGGGTCGTACTCGCGCTGCGGGATCGAATCCGGGAAGAAGGCGTAGGCCTGGTTGATCGGGAAGTCGTTGCCGACCGTGCCGTAGCCCTGCAGGATCGTCTCGACCATCGCCTCGCGGTTCATGGCGTATTTCAGCGCCAGGCGCAGCTCGTTGTTGTCGAAGGGCGGCGTGTCGATGTGCATGATGAACACGTAGTGCCCGCGTCCGGCGACGTTGTTCACCTTCACCCCCGGCGCCCGCTCGACCAGATGCACGGTCTTCGGCGAGACGCGGTTGATGACGTGCACCTTGCCGGTAGTCAGGGCCGAGATGCGCGCGGTGTCGTCGTTGATCACCAGCACCTCGATCGAGTCGACGAATCCGACGCCCTCGCGCCAGTGCCCGTCGACCCGGGTGGCGGCGTGGCGCACGCCTGGCTCGTTCACCTCGACCTTGTAGGGCCCGGTGCCGATTCCGGCGTCCGGCGCGTCGAAGCCGCCGTTCGGCTGGATCATCAGATGGTAGTCCGAGAGCAGGAACGGCAGGTCGGCGTTGCCGTTCTCGAGCTCGATCACCAGGTTGTCGCCGTCGGCGCGGAAGTTCTGGCCGATGGTGCGCAGGATGCCGAGCGCGCCGGACTTGGTTTCCTCGTCCGAGTGGCGCTTCAGCGTCTGCACCACGTCCTCGACCGTCATTTCCTTGCCGTCGTGGAAGGTGACGCCCTTGCGGACCCTGAACACCCAGTTCTTCGCGTCCGCCGAGGCCTCCCAGCTCTCGGCCAGCACCGGAACGGCCGAGCCGTCCTCGGGGTGGGTCTCGACCAGCGTCTCGCCCCAGCACTTGCCGAAGGTGTAGGCCACGGTGGCCGCGAAGGTCGCCGGATCGAGGCTATCGGTCGAGGCGCCGCCGTTCAGCCCCATGATGAGGTTTCCGCCGCGGCGCGGCTCCTGCGCCCGGGCGGCGCGGCCGAGCATCTGGCTCGCCAGCGGCGCGGCGATGCCGAGCGCCGCCGCCCGGCCGAGGAAGTCGCGCCGGCTGACGCGGCCGGACTTCGCCAATTGCGTGAGTTTTCCGAGATCGTCGGACATGGGTATCTCCTCCCGAGATGTTGTCATTCAGGCGGGGCTCGCGCGCCACGGCCTCGCGCGACCGCACGCGACATCGCTTGCACGGGGCGCAGACGGCGCCGCCCCCGGCCGCACACTGTTCACTTTATCGCCGCCGGATCAACCGTTATTGAGTGACGGATCAATGAAAACCGGCCCGGCGCCTCTCCGACGCCTCTCCCCCGGCCCCTCTCCCAGCGGGAGAGGGGGGCGCGCGGCGCCGGCCCCGGGCCTTCCCCCCTCCTGCTGGGAGGGGGGTCAGGGGGGAGGCTTTGGTCGCCTCACGGCTCGCCGTCGCCGATCTCGCGCTTCCTGCGCGCCACGTAGTCCGCCAGCGCCTCGCTTGTGCCCGCGTCCATCGCCGGTGCCTCGTATTCGGCCAGCGCCCGCTGCCACAGCGCGCTGGCGCGCTCGCGCGCCGAGCGCTCGCCGTCCTCAACCCAGACCTGCCAGTTGCGCCAGTCGCTCAGCATCGGCTGGTAGAACGCCGTCTGGTAGCGCTCGATGGTGTGGGGGTCGCCGAAGAAATGCCCCCCCGTCGGCACTCGCGCGATGGCGTCGAGGCCGAGCGTCGCCTCGCTCACCTCGATGGGGCGCAGGAACTCGAACAGGTGCTGCAGAAGCTCCACATCCATGACGAACTTCTCGTAGGAGGCGCACAGGCCCCCCTCCAGCCATCCCGCCGCATGGTACATGAGGTTCGCGCCGCCCAGCACGCAGCCCCACATGGACATCAGGCTCTCCCACACCGCCTGCTCGTCCGCCGTCACCGAGGCCGTGCCCGGCGAGCACCGGTAGGGCAGCCCGTAGCGCCGCGCGAGCTGGCCCGAGGCGACCGCCGCCTTGCTGTGCTCGGGCGTGCCGAAGGCCGGGGCGCCCGAGCGCATGTCCACGTTCGACAGGAACGAGCCGTAGAGCACCGGCGTTCCCGGCCGCACCACCTGCGCCAGCACCGCGCCGAACAGCGCCTCGGCGTTCTGCTGGGCCAAGGCCGCCGCCAGCGTCACTGGCGTCATCGCCCCCATCAGCGTGAAGGGCGTGACCGAGATCGGCTGGCCGCATTCCGCCAGCGTCATCAATCCCTCGGCCATCGCCTCGTCGAAGCGCCGCGGCGAGTTCACCGAGATGATCGTGGTCACGCCGGGGTCGCCCACCATGTCATCGAGGCTGATCCCCCGCGCCAGCGCCATCATGGCGATCCCGTCGAGCGCCCTGCCCCGGCCGATCGAGGTGCAGTGATAGCTGCGGTCGCTCAGCGTCAGGTTGGCGAGGTAGCAGTCGAGGTGCCGCGTGTTCGCCGGCATCTCCACGGGCGCCGCCACCTGGTTGCCGATCATGTGAACCGCGTTAAAATGCTGCGTCAACCTGATGAAATTACTGTAATCCTCCATGTTGGCCGTGCGCCGGCCGCGGACCCGGTCGTGCACTGCGGGCGGCCCGGCTACCAGCGTCGTCACCAGGTCGCGCCCGCCCAGATGCACCCGGCGCTCCGGGTTGCGCGGCGTCAGCGTCACGCGCGCCGGCGCCTTCGCCACCCACTCCGCCACCATGGCGCGGTCCAGGCGCACCGTCATGGTCTCGCGGTCCCAATCGGCCCCCGCCCGCGCCAGCCGCTCGCAGGCGCCCGCGTGCATCAGCTCGATTCCCATCTCCCCGAGGATGCGCATCGAGGCGTCGTGGATCGCCTCCAGCCCCTCGGCGTCCAGGATCTCCATGGGCGGCCACGGATTGGTCACCCGCCGCCACGGCAACTGCGCGATCTGCCCGTCGCCGGCGTCCCGTGTCCGCCGTCGCGTGCCGCGGCCGCGGCGCTGGTCCGATGCCATCGCGTCCTCTCCCTGTTGACGGCGGCATGGTCCCGGGTGAATGTCGCGTTTGCAGTCAAAAACGCGACAGTCCCGGCCAAGCGATGACATCCCCCGCCCCCCGCCGCGCGCATCCCGAGCGCCCAACCACGGTCGCCTTCCTGCTGATCCGCGAGTTCGCCATGCTCAGCGTGGTCAGCGCGGTGGAGCCGCTGCGCGCCGCCAACCGGCTCCTTGGCCGCCCCACCTACGCCTGGCGCTTCTACAGCGCCGACGGCGAGGCCATCCCGGCCTCGAACGGCATGATCGTCAACGTCTCGGGCGGACTCGGCGACATAACCGCGCAGGCGGGCGGGATCGACTATCTCTTCGTCTGCGCCGGGCTCGACCACGACCCGCCGGGCCGCCAGCGCCTGCACGCGGCGCTGCACCAGTGCGCCCGCGCCGGCCTCGTGCTCGGCTCGCTCTCCTCGGGATCGTTCATCCTGGCGCGCGCCGGGCTGCTGCGCGGCTACCGCGCCACGATCCACTGGGAGATCCGGCCCGCCTTCGAGGAGGCCTTCCCCGATCTCGACTGCTCACCCGGGCTCTACGTGGTGGACCGCGACCGCTGGACCGGCTCGGGCGGCATCGCCGGCATGGACATGATGCTCGAGCTGATCGGCCGCGACCACGGGCCGGCACTTTCGCGCGCCGTCGCCAACCAGTTCCAGATCGACCGCATCAGGAACGCCGCGATCCACCAGCGCCCCGGCACGCTGGACCGGCTCGAGACGCTGCCGTCGCCGCTGCAGAAGGCGGTCGGCCTGATGCTCGCCAACATCGAGGTGCCGCTGGGCATGCAGGAGATCGCCGGCCTCGCCGGCCTGCGCCTGCGCCGCATGGAGCGCATGTTCCGCGCCTATCTCGACGCCTCGCCGGCCCAGTTCTACCGCGGCCTGCGGCTGGAGAAGGCGCGCGAGCTGCTGCTCTACACCAACCTCTCCACCCTCGAGGTCGGCGTGCTCACCGGCTTCTCGTCCAGCTCGCATTTCGCTATGGCCTACCAGCGGCATTATGGTATGCGCCCCACCGACGCGCGGCGGCCCGCCCCCGGGCAGGCGCAGGAGACACCCCAACGCACGGAGCGAGCCTGATGACCAGACCCCGCGTGATCTGCACCCGCAAGTGGCCCGAGCGCGTCGAGGCCGAGCTGGGGAAGCTATTCGACGTCACCCTCAACGAGGACGACGAGCCGATGAGCGCCGAGGCACTGCGCGCCGCGCTCGACGACTACGACGCGGTGTGCCCCACCGTCACCGACCGCGTGGACGCCACGGTGCTGGCCGCGCCCCGGCGCGCCAGGATCCTCGGCCAGTTCGGCGTGGGCTACAACAACATCGACATCGCGGCGGCGAAGACGGCCGGCCTCGCGGTGACCAACACGCCGGGCGTGCTGACCGACGCCACCGCCGACATCGCGCTCACCCTCCTGCTCAACGTCTCGCGCCGCACCTGGCAAGCCGAGACCATGCTGCGCGAGGGCGCGTGGACCGGCTGGCGCCCGACCCAGCTCATGGGCACCTCGCCGCAGGGCAAGGTGCTCGGCATCATCGGCATGGGCCGCATCGGCCAGGCCATGGCGAAGCGCTGCCATCGCGCGCTCGGCATGGAGATCGTCTTCTTCGACGCCTACAAGGTGACCGACCCCGGCGTCCCGGCCCGTCAGCTCGACTCCATCGAGGAGGTGCTGAAGGCCGCGGACTTCGTCTCGCTGCACGCGCCGGGCGGCGGTGACAACGTCCACCTGATCGACGCCGGGCGGCTGCGCCTGATGAAACCCACCGCCTACCTGATCAACTCCGCGCGCGGCGACCTGATCGACGAGGCGGCGCTGATCGAGGCGCTGCTGAGGGGCCGCATCGCCGGCGCCGGCCTCGACGTGTTCGAGGGCGAGCCGCAGGTCCCCGAGGCGCTGCGCGCCATGAAGAACGTCACCCTCTTCCCGCACCTCGGCAGCGCCACCACCGAGACCCGCGAGGCCATGGGCATGACGGTGCTCGAGAACCTCACCGCCTTCTTCGACGGCCGCGAGCCGCCGAACCGGGTGGCGTGAGCCTGCCGCGGCCCGGCTGCCACGGCTCGGCCGCGTCCGCGGCGCCTGCGCCCGCCCGCGGCTACGGCGTCTCGATCGGCCCGCCGGCCTCGACCCAGTCCTTGAACGCGCCGAGGTTCCTGACGTCCCGGTAGCCGAGCTCCAGCAGCGCCTTTCCTCCCAGGGCGGACCGCCCTCCGGAGGCGCAGTAGAGCACGATGGTCTTGTCCTTTCTGAACGCCTTGTCGTGGTAGGGGGTCGTCTCGTCCGCCCGGAACTCGAGCATCCCGCGCGAAACGTTCAGCGCACCCTGCACCTTCCCGGTGCTCGCCACCTCGGGCGGGTCACGGACATCCACCACGAGCAGGTCGTCCCGCCCCAGGAGCCCCTCTAGCTCCGCCGGGCTGATCGACGGTACCATCGACTTCGCTTCGGCGACGAGGTCCATTACCGACTTTGCCATGCTTGGCACTCCGTGCTGATTCAGGTGCTTCAATCTAGCATGTTCCGGGGAGCGGCGGCACCGGGTTCGCGCCACGCCGCCCCTTGATCCGGCGCGGCAATGCATTACGCTTCGCGCGCCGTCACGGGCCTGGTTCGGGGACTTTGGTTCGGTGCCTCGCGCCGGCGTTCCGCCGGCACTCCCGCAACCCGGAGCCCGCCCCATGTACCGCATCTACACCGGCGACAAGGCCTATTCCTCCTGGTCCATGCGCGGCTGGCTGATGCTCGCCGCCTTCGACCTGCCCTTCGAGGATCGGCCGGTGCCGATGTTCGACCCGGCCTTCGATGCCTACAAGCGCGCCAAGGCCCCGGCCCGCACCGTGCCCATGCTGGAGTGGGACGAGGCCGGCGCCACCCGCCGCGTGTGGGACACGCTGGCCATCGCCGAGACGCTCGGCGAGCGCCACCCGGACGCCGGACTCTGGCCCGCCGACCCCTGCCACCGCGCCATCGCGCGCTGCCTCGCCGCCGAGATGCACGCGAGCTTCGCCGCGCTGCGCACCACCTGCCCGATGAACATTCACCGCGCGCCGGCGCCCTTGCGGGACGTGCCCGAGGCCGTCGCCGCCGACGTTGCCCGCGTCGCGCAGCTCTGGGCCTGGGCGCTCACGGCCACCGGCGGCCCGTGGCTGGGCGGCCCGCGCTTCTCGGCGGCGGACGCCTTCTACGCCCCGGTGGCGCTGCGCTTTCAGGAGTACGCCCTGCCCGCCGAGGGGGTGGCGCACTACCTCGGGCAGCTTCTCGACCACCCGGCGGTGACCCGCTGGGTTGCCGAGGCGAGGACCGACCCGCGCCGGATTGCGCACTACGACGTGGCCTGAACGCCGGGCCCTCCGCGCCCGCCACACGCCGGCGTGATTTTTGTCCGCGCCGGCGCCGGCAACGCCTCGCTGCCGCGTAGAAGGGCCATCGAACCCCGAAGCAAGGAGCGAGACGATGCGAAAGATCCACACTGCCCTGGCGCTTGGCCTCGGGCTCACGCTGCTGGCGGCCTGCGGCAACTCTCCAACCGACCGCGCGATTTCGGGCGCCGGAATCGGCGCGGCCACCGGCGCGACGGGCAGCGCGCTGGCCGGCGGCGATCCGGTAACCGGCGCGCTGGTCGGCGGCGCCGTTGGCGGCGCAGTGGGCGCCCTGACCGACTCGGGCGACATCTATTTCGGCCGGCCGATCTGGCGGCGCTGAGGCCCCGCGCGCCTCAGCGGCGCCCGGCCGCGGCGGGCGTAAGATAGCGCGCCCGGTGCCGCGCCGCCCATGCGGCGGCGCGGCCCGGGCTCCCCGATCAGCCGGCGGAACGCAACGGCGAGCGCCTGCGCGCCGTGCGCCAAGGCCTCAGGCGGCGTGCGCCTGCAGCACCAGCACGGCCCAGAGCCGCGCCGCATGGTCGCGCCGGCCGCTCTGGTGCTCGGTCCACAGCGCCTCGACCGCCTCGGGGCGCACCAGCCCGCGCCGCGCCAGCGCTCCATGCGAGAGCAGGTCGCCGGCCCAGTCGCGCAGCGGCGCCCGCAGCCACTCGCCGATCGGCACGGCGAAGCCCTGCTTCGGCCGCTCGATCAGCTCCCGCGGCACGTGGCGGTAGAGCACCCGTCGCAACACCCGCTTGCCCTGCCCCGCGCGCACCTTCATGGCGAGCGGCAGCGACCAGGCGAAAGCCGCGACCCGGTGATCCATCAGCGGCACCCGGGCCTCGAGCGACACCGCCATCGAGGCGCGGTCGACCTTGGCCAGGATGTCGTCGGCCATGTAGGTCAGCGCGTCCAGGTACTGCATGCGCTCGACCGGGTCGGGCAGCAGCGCCCCAGCCTCATCCCACGCCTCGGCCCAGCCCTCCCCGCCGCCGTTCCCGGTTTCGGGCACCACCTCGCCCGGCGCCTGCCAGGTCGAGACGACCCGGCGGTAGAACCCCTCCTCGCGGGCCGCCAGCGCGCCCGCCAGCTTCTGCGCCTTCTCCTGTGCCTGCGGCAGCGAAGGCGCCAGCCGCTGCCACACCCCGCCCGGCACCGCCTCCAGCCCCCAGGCCATCGCCCGGCGCACCGGGCCGGGCAGCCCCAGCACCCAGCGCAGCCGCCCGGCCGCCTCGATGTAGCGGTTGTAGCCGCCAAAGATCTCGTCGCCGCCGTCGCCCGAGAGCGCCACGGTGACGTGCTCGCGCGTCATGCGCGAGACCAGGAAGGTCGGAATCTGCGAGGAATCCGCGAAGGGCTCGTCGAAGATCTCGGGCAGCTGCGGGATCACGGCCATCGCCTCGGCCGGGGTCAGCACCAGTTCTTGATGCTCGGTCCCCAGATGCGCCGCCACCGCCCGCGCATGGGCGGCCTCGTCGTAGCCCGGCATGTCGAAGCCGATGGTGAAGGTCCTGACCGGCCGGGACGACTGGGCCTGCATCAGGGCGGTGACGGTCGAGCTGTCGACGCCCCCCGAGAGGAACGCCCCCAGCGGCACGTCGGCCACCATCCGTCGCGCCACCGCATCGCGCAGGAGCGACTCCAGCGCCTGCGCGGCTTGCGCCTCGCCCCCCGCGAAGGGCTGCGCCCGGGCGGCGCGCACCACGTCCGCCAGCCGCCACCAGGCGCGGATCGCCGGCTCGGCACCCGGCCTGACCTCGAGCAGGTGCCCCGGCGCCAGCTTGCGCGCCGCGCGGTAGATCGACTGCGGCGCCGGCACGTAGCAGAAACGCAGGAAGGCGGCGACCGCGTCGCGGTCGATCTCCCGGTCGAAGCCGGGATACGCCATCAACGCCTTGAGTTCCGAGCCGAACAGGAAACTGCCGCCCGCCCGGCCCCAGTAGAGCGGCTTGATGCCGAAGCGGTCGCGCACCAGGCTCAGGCGGCGCTCCGACCGGTCCCACAGCGCAAATGCGAACATGCCGATCAGCCGCGGCAGCAGCGCCTCGAGCCCCCACTCCGCGGCGCCTTCGACGATCACCTCGGTGTCGGAGTGCCCGCGGAACACCCGGCCCCGCGCCTCCAGCTCGGCCCTGAGCTCGGGGGCGTTGTAGACCTCGCCATTGTAGCTCAGCACCAGGCGCCCGCAGGACGATTGCATCGGCTGGTGGCCGTTCTGCGAGAGGTCGATGATCGCCAGCCGGCGGTGGCCCAGCGCCACCCCCGCCGCCTCGTCCGCCCAGAGACCCGCGCCATCCGGCCCGCGATGCACCAGCCGCTCGGCCATCGCCTGCGCCACCGGCCCGAGCCCGCCCGGGGCGGCCGGATCGAGAATGCCGGCGATGCCGCACATGCCTCAGCGCTCCCGCGCCAACAGCGCGCGGTAGATCGCGAGGTGGCGTTGCGCCACGTCGCGCACCGAGAAGGCGCGCTCGGCCAGCGCCCGTCCGGCCCGGCCCATGCGCCATCGGGTCTCGGGCTCCTCGACCAGGCGGCGGATCGCGCGGGCCAGCGCGGCGCTGTCGCGCACCGGCACCAGCAGCCCGGTCTCGCCCTCGATAATGGCGTCACGGCAACCCGGCACGTCCGTCGTCACGACCGGGCGGGCCGCGGCTGCCGCCTCCACCAGCGCCAGCGGAAAGCCCTCGCGGTAGGAGGGCAGCACGACGATGTGGCTTGCCGCGAGCTGCCGCGGCATGTCGGAGCAAAAGCCCAGCAGCTCGACCGTCCCCGCGGTGCGCCAGGCGGCCAGGGTCTGCCCGGGCACGCGTGCCGGGTTGCCGGCAGGCGCATCGCCGGCCACGGCGAAGCGCGCCTCCACACCCTCGCGGCGCAGAATTCGCGCCGCCTCGACGAACTCCCGCACCCCCTTGTCGGTCAGAATGCGCGCCGGCATCAGTACGCGCACCGGACCCTCCGGCTCGGGCGTCGGCACGAAGGCGTCGAGATCGACACCCGAGCCGCGGATCAGCTCGGACCGCCCGTCGAGCCGCGCCCCGAGCGCCTCGAGTGCCGACCGGTCATCCTCGTTCTGGAAGATCACGCGCTGGCGCGGATGCCCCAGCGCCAGGCGGTAGAGCGGGCGCACCGCCCAGCGCAGCGTCCGGGCGCGCGCACCGCCTTGCAAAAACACGTAGCCGAGCCCGCTGATCGCCGAGACCACCGCCGGCACCCGGGCCAGCCGCGCGGCGATGCCGCCATAGACGACCGGCTTGATGGTGACGAGATGCACCAGGTCCGGGCGCAGCCGGCGGAACAGGCGATACATCCCGGCCAGGCTCGCCGCCTCGGCCAGCGGGTTGGTGCCGTGCCGCGCAAGCCGCAGCGCGTGCGGGCGCAGGCCCGCGGCGCATAGCCGCGCATCGTCCGCCGCACCGGGCGCGGCGACGTGCACCTCCCAGCCCTCGGCCGCGGCGGCCTCGGCAATCGCCAGCCGGTGCGAGAGGAAGAAATCGAGATCGTTCACGACGAACAGCAGCCGCGCGCCCGCGGCGCCGCCGTTCGCCCCGGTCCGGCCGGCAATCGCTGCGACGCTGTCCAATGCCTTCGCCACCCCTGGGGATCCCGCCGCAAGGCGGGCGCAAGCCACTGGAGACGATCCTATTGCATGACCGCCGGAAAATCCAACCAGGGAGCCCCGCCGATCAGCGCCGCGCACGCGTCCTATCGCGCCGCCTCCAGCATCTCGCGCGCCAGCTCGAAAGTCAGCTTCACGGGATTGCCCCCCGCCGTGGGGTCGTCGGGCGCCATCGCGGCGATGCGCTCGAAGCTCTCCTCCGGCACACCGAAGGCGGCGAGCCCCGCCGGCACGCCCAGCCCCGCGCGCAGCTCCTGCACGAAGTCCGTGAACCCGTCGAATCCGCCCGCGATGCCGAGGAACGCCGCCAGCCGGGCGATCCGCTCCTCGATGGCGGGGCGGTTGAAGCGCAGCACCGCGGGCATCACCACCGCGTTGGTCATGCCGTGATGCGTGTCGTGCAGCGCCCCGATCGGGTGCGACAGCGCATGGATCGCGCCCAGGCCCTTCTGGAAGGCGACCGCCCCCATCGCCGCCGCGCTCATCATGTGGGCACGCGCCTCGATGTCGTCGGGCACGGCGAAGGCGCGGGGAAGATACGCCTTCACCAGCCGCATGCCCTCGACCGCGATGCCTTCCGACATCGGGTGGTAGGCCGGCGCGCAATAGGCCTCGAGGCAGTGCGCGAAGGCGTCCATGCCGGTGCCGGCGGTGATGAACTTCGGCATGCCAACGGTCAGCTCCGGGTCGCAGATCACGATCGCCGGCAGCATCCTGGGGTGGAAGATCACCTTCTTCACGTGGTCGGCGGTGTTGGTGATGACGCCGGCGCGGCCGACCTCCGAGCCGGTGCCCGCCGTGGTCGGCACGGCGACGATGGGCGCGATGGTGTCCGGGTTCGCCCGCGTCCACCAGTCGCCGATGTCCTCGAAGTCCCACACCGGCCGGGTCTGGCCCTGCATGAAGGCGACGCACTTGCCCAGGTCCAGCCCCGAGCCGCCGCCGAACGCCACCACCCCGTCGTGCCCGCCGGCGCGGAAGGCCGCGACGCCCGCCTCGAGGTTGGCGTCGGTCGGGTTCGCCTGCACCTCGGCGAACAGCCCGGGCTTCAGCCCCGCACCGTCGAGCAGGTCGAGCGCGGTCCGCGTGATCGGCAGCCCCGCCAGCCCCTTGTCGGTGACCAGCAGCGGCCGGGTGATGCCGGCGGCCCGCACGGCATCGGGCAGCTCCACGATGCGCCCGGCACCGAAGCGGATCGCGGTGGGGTAGCTCCAGTCGGCGGTCGGCGACATCGTCAGGCCTTTCTCAAATGGTAGGACTTGGGCCGGGTCAGGCTGTGGTAGCCGAGCACCGAGAGTGCCGCGCCCCGGCCGGTGTTCTTGCAGCCGGTCCAGCACAGCGCCGGGTCGAGGTAGTCGCAGCGGTTCATGAACACGGTTCCGGTTTCGAGGCGCGCGCCGATGGCCTCGGCGGCCGCGGCGTCGTCGGTGCAGATCGCCGCCGTCAACCCGTACTCGCTGTCGTTCAACAGCGCGACCGCCTCGTCGTCGCCCTGCACCGCCATGATGCCGACGACGGGGCCGAAGTTCTCCTCGCGCATCAGCCGCATGGAGTGGTCCACGCCCACCAGCACCTGCGGCGTCAGGTAGGCGCCCGCACCGTCGTCGGCCGAGAAGCGCGCCGGGTCGACCAGCGCCCGGGCGCCGGCGGCGAACGCCTCGGCCACCTGCTCGCGCACGAGTTTCGCGAAACGCGGCTGGGCCATCGGGCCCAGCGTCGTCTCCGGCTCCAGCGGGTTGCCCAGCACGTGTCCGCTGGCGATCTCCACCGCCTTCTCGACGAAGGCGTCGAACAGCGGCGCGGCCACGTAGATGCGCTCGATGCCGCAGCAGCACTGGCCCGAGTTGAACAGCGCGCCGTCCATGAGCTGCTCGGCCGCCGCCGCCGGATCGGCGTCGGCGCGCACGTAGCCCGGGTCCTTGCCGCCGAGCTCCAGCCCGACACCGATGAAGGTCCCCGCCGCCGCCCGCTCGATCTCGTGGCCGCCGCGCACTGAGCCGGTGAAGTTGACGAAGTCCACCATGCGCCCGCCGATCATCGCCTCGGTGGTCGCGTGGTCGAGCACCAGGTTCGCGAACAGCCCCTCGGGCAGCCCCGCCTCGTCGAAGGCGCGCGCGAGCCGCTCGCCCGCGAGCAGCGTCTGGGTGGCGTGCTTGAGCACCACGGCGTTGCCGGCGATCAGCCCCGGCGCGATGGCGTTGATCGCCGTGAGGTAGGGGTAGTTCCACGGCGCGATGACCATCACCACGCCCAGCGGCTCGCGCCGGATGACCCGGCGGAATCGTGCGCTGTCCTCGATCACCAGCGGCGCCAGCGCGTCGTCCGCGATCTCGGCCATGTGGTGGGCGCGCTCCTCGACGCCGCCGATCTCGCCGCCATAGCGCACCGGGCGGCCCATCATCCAGGCGAGCTCGGGCACCGCCTCGTCGTTCATCGCCCGCAGCCGGGCGACGGCCTCGCGCACCGCGTCTGCCCGCTCGGCCACCGGCCGCGCCGCCCACGCCGCCTGCGCCTTGCGCGCCGCGGCCAACGCCGCCTCGACCTGCGCATGGCTCGCCACGGGGCGCTCGGCAAAGACCTCGCCGTTGACGGGCGAGACCAGCTTCAGGGTCCGGGTCATGGCCTCAGCACCTCTCGAAGCCGCGCATCAGCTCCCAGTCGGTGATGCGGCGGTCGTATTCGAACTGCTCCCACTGAGCCGTGTGGAGGTAGTGCTCGACCACCTCCTCGCCGAACGCCTCGCGCAGCATCTTCGAGCGCTTCATCGCGGCCGCCGCGTCGCGCAGGGTCTTCGGGATGTCCTTGAGCCGCGCCGCGTGATAGGCGTCGCCCGAGAACGGCTCGGCCAGCGCGAGCTTCTCCTCGATGCCCTTCAGCCCCGCGGCGATCAGCGCGGCGAACGCCAGATACGGGTTGAGGTCGGCGCCCCCCACCCGGCACTCCGAGCGGATCGCCTTGGTCCCCTCGCCGCACAGCCGAAAGCCCGCGGTGCGGTTGTCCCGGCTCCACACGAGCTTGGTGGGCGCGAAGGTGCCCACCTGGAAGCGCTTGTAGGAGTTGATGTAGGGGGCGAGGAAATAGGTGATGTCGGGGGCGTATTTCAGTTGCCCCGCCATGAAGTGCCGCATGGTCTGCGACATGCCCAGCTTGGCGCCCTTGTCGAAGAACAGCGGCTTCTTCCCCGCCTTGTCCCACAGCGACATGTGCACGTGGCACGAGTTGCCGGCCAGGTCGTAGTTCCACTTGGCCATGAAAGTGATCGCCTTGCCAAGGGAATGCGCGATTTCCTTCATGCCGTTCTTCATGATGACGTGCCGGTCCGCCATGGTCAGCGCATCCGCGTAGCGAACGTTGAGCTCCTCCTGCCCGGGGCCCCACTCGCCCTTCGAGTTCTCCACCGGGATGCCCGCGCTAGCCATGCCGTTGCGCATGGCGCGCAAAACCTCCTCCTCCTTCGAGGTCTGGAAGATGTGGTAGTCCTCGATGTAGTCGCCCGCCGTGACCAGCCCGCGGTAGTGCTTGCGCTGGATGGCGCGGTAGTCCTCGTCGAACAGGAAGAACTCGAGCTCCGAGGCGCAGTAGGCCATCATGCCCGCATCTTCCATGCGCGCGACCTGCCGGCGCAGGATGGCGCGCGGGCTGTGGGCGATCGGCTCGTGGTGGTGGTGGTCGACCAGGTCGCACAGCACCAGCGCGGTGGCCGGCAGCCAGGGCACCCGGCGCAGCGTCGCCAGATCCGGCTTCAGCACGAAGTCGCCGTATCCCTTGGCCCAGTTGGCCACCCGGTAGCCCGGCACCGGCTCCATGTCGATGTCGTCGGCCAGCAGGTAGTTGCAGGCGTGGGTCTCCTCGTGCCCCCCGTCCACGAAGAACCGGCCGTGGAAGCGCTTGCCCACCAGCCGCCCGAACATGTCGGGAAAGCACACCAGCACGGTGTCGATCTCGCCCGCGTCGACCGCGGCCCCCAGCTCCTTCAGCGTCAACATGCC
>DATKCQ010000136.1:0-12652 GCA_035513135.1 Thermohalobaculum sp. | reverse complement strand
CCATGCACGACATCCGCCTGATCCGCGAGGACCCGCAAGGGTTCGACGCCGCGCTGGCGCGGCGCGGGCTGGCGCCCGTGGCGGCCGACGTGCTGGCCATCGACGAGGCGCGCCGCGCCAGGATCACCGCGGCCGAGGCGGCGCAGGCCGAGCGCAACGCGGCCTCGAAGGAGGTGGGCGAGGCGAAGAAGCGCGGCGACGAGGCGGAGTTCGAGCGGCTGCGCGCCCTCGTCACGGCGAAGAAGGAAGAGATCGCCCGGCTGGAGGCCGAGGCCGACACGGAGAACCGGCGGCTCACCGACCTGCTGCTGAACATCCCCAACCTGCCGCTCGACAGCGTCCCCGACGGCGCCGACGAGGCGGCCAATGTCGAGCTGCGCCGTTGGGGGCAGGCGCCGGAGTTCGCCTTCCAGCCCCGCGAGCACTACGAGCTCGGCGAGGCGATGGGCGCCATGGACTTCGAGCTCGCCGCCAAGCTCTCGGGCGCGCGCTTCATGACGCTCAAGGGCGCGCTCGCCCGCCTGCACCGGGCGCTCGCCCAGTTCATGCTCGACACCCAGGTCGACGCGAACGGGCTCACCGAGTTCTGGACCCCGGTGCTGGTGCGCGACGAGGCGCTGATCGGCACCGGGCAGCTGCCGAAATTCGCCGAGGACCTCTACCGCACCGGGAACGGCTGGTGGCTGATCCCCACGGCGGAGGTCACGCTGACCAACCTCCCCGCCGGCGAGATCGTCGAGGAGGCCGCCCTGCCCATGCGCCTGACCGCCTGGACCCAGTGCTTCCGGGCCGAGGCCGGCGCGGCCGGCAAGGACACCCGCGGCATGCTGCGCCAGCACCAGTTCGAGAAGGTCGAGATGGTCTCGCTCACCCGCCCCGAGGACTCGGACGCCGAGCTCGAGCGCATGACCCGCTGCGCCGAGGACATCCTCGAGCGCCTCGGCCTGCCCTACCGCACGGTGGCGCTGTGCACTGGCGACATGGGCTTCGCCGCCCGGCGCACGCACGACATCGAGGTCTGGCTGCCGGGGCAGGGCGCCTACCGCGAGATCTCCTCGTGCTCGACCTGCGGCGACTTCCAGGCGCGGCGCATGAACGCCCGCTTCCGCCGCGAGGAAACCCGGCGCCCCGAGTTCCTGCACACCCTGAACGGCTCGGGCCTCGCCGTGGGCCGCACGCTGATCGCCGTGATGGAGAACTTCCAGCACGAGGACGGCGGCATCGTCCTCCCCGAGGCGGTGCGGCCCTACATGGCCGGCGCCGGGCGGATCGCGCCCGACGGCAGCCTCGGCTGAGAACGGTGGACGCGGGGCGCGGCTGCCCGTAGAACGCGCGCAAGGCAGGCGGGAGACGGGGCGAAATGCGCATCCTCATCACCAATGACGACGGCATCACGGCGCCGGGCCTGCTGCTCGCCGAACAGCTCGCGGCCGAGCTGGCGGGCCCCGACGGCGAGGTCTGGGTGGTGGCGCCGGACTTCGAGCGCTCGGGCGTCAGCCACGCGATCTCGTATACCTCGCCCATGCGCATGACCCGGCTCGGCGAGCGGCGCTACTCGGTCGACGGCTTCCCCGCCGACTGCATCCTGGTGGGATTGCAGGTCATCCTGAAGGAGACGCCGCCCGACCTGATCCTCGCCGGCGTCAACCGCGGGCACAACGTCGCCGAGGACGTGGTCTATTCCGGCACCGCCGGGGCGGCCATGGAGGGCGGCCTGAACGGCATCCCCTCGATCGCGCTCAGCCAGTGCTACAGCGCCGGCCCCGACCGGCCCGAGGACATCTGGGACCCGGCGCGCGAATGGGGGCTGAGGGCGCTGCGCGCGGTCACGCGGATGCCCTTCGCGGCGCGCTCGTTCTACTCGGTCAACTTCCCCGCCGTGCGGCCCGAGCGGGTGCGCGGCATCGCCGTCTGCCCGCAGGGCATGCGCGCCGAGGCGACCTTCGAGATCCTGCCCTACCGGGCGCCGAACGGGCGCGACTTCCTGTTCACCCGGCACAACACGGCGAACAGCTCGGCCGAGCCGGGCACCGACGCGCGGCTGTGTCTCGACGGCTGGATCACGGTGACGCCGCTCAGGCCCCAGCTCACCGCCGAGGACCTGATCGACGGCGCCCGCGCCGCGCTCGCGCGCGGCACCGGCTGACAGCGATGCGCGAAGGGTCTAGTGTCTCGGTGGATGTCCCGGCGAGCCAGCCTGCGGAGACCGGCGCGATGCCCGAC
Organism: Thermohalobaculum sp.; assembly: GCA_035513135.1. Taxonomy (GTDB): domain Bacteria; phylum Pseudomonadota; class Alphaproteobacteria; order Rhodobacterales; family Rhodobacteraceae; genus Thermohalobaculum. Next base: position 10,429 of record DATKCQ010000136.1, on the reverse strand, counting down.
AAAGGCGACGAGAAGCTGATGGCGCTGATGCTGAGCCTGCGCCAGGCCGGCGTCACCGACCGGCGCGTCATGGAGGCGATGGAGAAGACCCCGCGCGAGATGTTCGTCGAGCGCGCCTTCAAGGACCGCGCCTTCGAGGACCGCGCCCTGCCGATCGCCTGCGGCCAGACCATCTCGCAGCCCTCGGTGGTGGCGATGATGATCCAGGCGCTGGGCGTCACCCCGCGCTGCAAGGTGCTCGAGATCGGCGCCGGCTCGGGCTATGTCTGCGCCATCCTGTCGCGGCTGGCGCGCCGGGTCTACGGCATCGAGCGGCACAAGGCGCTGGCCGTCGAGGCACGCGAGCGCCTGGCCCGGCTCGACATCTCGAACGTCACGATCCGCTCGGGCGACGGCACGCGCGGCTGGCCCGAACAGGCGCCGTTCGACCGGATCCTGCTGTCGGCGGCGGCGCACGACACCCCGGCGCTGCTCTTGGAACAGCTCCGCCCGGGTGGCATAATGGTCCTGCCCGTCGGGCAGACGGACGAGGTGCAGCAGCTCATCAGGATCGAGAAGACCGAGGACGGTCCGACCTATTCCGAGCTGGCGGACGTGCTGTTCGTGCCCCTGGTCGAGGGGCTGCCCGAGGAGGAGGGGCAGTGACCGCCGGCCTGCCCCGGCGAAGCAGCGGAGAAGCGGGAAAAGGCATGAGCACCACACATCGATCCACCGCGCGCTTGCTGGGCGCGGCAGCGGCAATGCTGCTCGTCGCGGCCTGCGGCTCGCGCCAGTCGCCCGAGCGGGCCGCCGTCGAGTTCAAGGGAACCGCCCCGGCCGGCAGCGCCGCAGCCTCGGCAGCCTCGGTTGCCCCCTCGGCCTCCTCGGCCCCCTCGACCCGCTCGGCGGGGGCGGGCATCGTGAGCTACGAGGGCTACCAGGCCGCGGTGGCGCGCAAGGGCGACACGGTGGCCAGCGTGGCGGCGCGCATCGGCGTCTCGGCCTCCGAGCTCGGCGCCTACAACGGATTGCCGTCCGACCACACGCTTCGGGACGGCGACGAGCTGGTGCTGCCGCCGCGTTCCGGCGGCTACGGCGGCGCGCCGGCTCCGTCGGCCGAGCCGGGCCAGACCCGCGTCGCCGAGCTCGAGCCATTCGCCACGTCCGGCACGGGATCGGGCACGGGATTGAACACGGGATTGAACACGGGGTCAGACGCTTGGACGGCCTCGGGCATCGAGGCGGCGCCACTCGAGGCCGCGCCGCCGGGCGGCACGCCCGGGAGCGTGGACGGCTGGAGCCCCGACCTCGCGGCGGCGGCGATCGAGCGCGCCCAGAGCGGGGGCCAGTCGGGAAGCATCGGCATCCCGCCAAGCGTCGGCGCGCCGCTGCCGCCGGACCCGCAGCCGCCGGTCGAGCTGGCCTCGCCGCAGCTCGGCCAGTACCAGACGCCCGACCCGGACTCCGGCTCCCGCGCGCCGGCGCCGCGCCCGGTCGAGACGATCACCACGCCGGCCGAGCAGTCGTTCGAGCAGGCCGCCGCCGAAGCGGCCGAGCCGGCCGAGCCCGGGGGCGCGCAGATCGGGGGCGCGCAGATCGGGGACGCGCAGATCGGGGTCGCCGCCGCCCCGCCGGCATCGGGCCAGCTCAGGCTGGTCCGGCCGGCGACCGGGCCGATCGTCGTCGGCTTCCAGCAGGGCTCCGGGCGGGTGCGCAACGACGGGGTGGACTTCGCCTCGCCCGTGGGCTCGCCCGTGGTGGCGGCGGCCGACGGCGAGGTGGCGCTGGTCAGCCAGTCGCTCGGCGGACTCGGCACCATCGTGCTGGTGCGCCACCAGGGCGAATACCTCACGGTCTACGGCCGCATCGACAATGTGACGGTGCGCAAGGGCGACATCGTCAGCCAGGGCCAGCGCATCGGCGTCGTCGCCTCCAACCCCCAGCCACGCATGCACTTCGAGGTGCGCAAGGGCGCCGAGAGCCTCGACCCCGAGCGGTTCTTCGCCCGCGCCTCCTGAGCCCGGCGCCGGGCACGCGGTCCCCGCCCGCGCGGGGACGACGGACGGGGGCGGCCGATGGATGCGCCTCAGTCCAGCACCACCAGCGAGGCGGGGCTCCAGCCGACGCGGGCGGTGGTGCCCTCGCGCAGGATGCGCCGGCCGGCGGTGTTGCGCATGGAGATGGTGGCGGGCGTCCCGGCGCCGGGCAGGCGCACCTCGTAGTAGGTCATGTCGCCGTAGTAGTTGACGTCGACCACCTCGCCCTCGATCTCGCGCTCGGCCCGGTCGGCGTCGCTGAACAGGATGGTCAGCATCTCGGGGCGAATGCCGACGCTGACCTGGCCGCCGTTCACGCCGCCCGGCGCCTGGTCGCGCGGCACCTCGAGGCGGCCGAGCGCCGCCACGTCGAGGCTGAGGCTGTCGCCCGCCTCGCCGGTGAGCCGGGCGTCGAGGAAGTTCATCACGCCGATGAACGAGGCGACGCGGCGCGAGACCGGGCGGCGGTAGAGCTCCTCGGGGCTGGCGAGCTGGGCGATGCGGCCCTCGAACATCACGGCGATCCGGTCGGACATGATCAGGGCCTCCTCCTGGTCGTGGGTGACCAGGAGGAAGGTGATGCCCACATGGCGCTGCAGGTGGCGCAGCTCGACCTCCATCTGCTCGCGCAGCTTCTTGTCGAGCGCCGAGAGCGGCTCGTCGAGCAAGAGCACCCTGGGCCGCATGACCAGCGCGCGGGCCAGCGCCACGCGTTGCTGCTGGCCGCCCGAGAGCGCGTGCGAGGGGCGCGCGCCGTAGCCCGCGAGATCGACCATCGCCAGCGCGTCCTCGACCCGCTTGCGCATCTCGGCGCGGTCGAGGCGCTGCTTCTTCAGCCCGTAGGCGACGTTCTCGAACACGTTCAGATGCGGGAAGATGGCGTAGGACTGGAACACCATGTTGGTCGGGCGGTGGTTCGCCGGCACCCCGGTCATCGGCTTGCCGTCGATGCTGACCGCGCCGCGCGTCGGCTCGATGAAGCCGCCGATCAGGCGCAGGAGCGTGGTCTTGCCGCAGCCCGACGGGCCGAGCAGCGAGAAGAACTCGCCCTCGCGGATCTCGGCCGAGACGCCGGCCAGCGCCGCCACGTCGCCGTAGTGCTTCTCGACGCGGTCGAGCTCGATGATCGGGCGGCGGGGGGTCTCGGTCTGGCTCACAGATAGCCTCCGGTGGCGGATGCCGGGCCGGCGCGGCGCATGGCGCGGCGGCGGAAATACTCGGCGGCGCAGAGCAGCACCAGCGACATCACCAGCAGCAGGCAGCCCAGCGCCACGACGCTCGGCAGCCGCGAGGTGAAGCGCAGCTGGCTCCAGATGTAGACCGGCAGGGTGGGCTCGGTCGCGGTCAGGAAGAAGGCGATGATGAACTCGTCGAACGAGATGGTGAACGAGATCAGCAGGCTCGAGATGATCCCCGGCGCCACCAGCGGCAGGGTCACCCGGAAGAAGGTGCCGAGCCGGGTCTCGCCGAGGTCGAGCGAGGCCTCCTCGAGCGAGCGGTCGAGGTTGAGGAAGGCCGAGGTCAGGATGGCGATGGAAAACGGCGTGCACAGCAGCACGTGGCCGAGGATCACCGCCCAGAGGCCGAGGTCGAGCCCGAACTGCATCAGCATGACCAGGAGCGCCACCGCGACGATGATCTCGGGCAGCACCAGCGGCAGCATGATGAAGCCCATGATTCCCCGCTTCGCCGGGAACTTGAATCGCGCCGAGGCGCGCGCCGCGCAGATGCCGAGGATGGTGGCGATGACCGCCGAGGAGAGGCCGACATAGAGGCTGTTCACCACCGCCTGATGCAGCGCCGGGGTCTCCCAGAGCTGGCCGAACCAGCGGGTGGTGATGCCCCTGAAGGGGAAGTTCACCACCGCGCTGTCGTTGAAGGCGAGGATCGGCAAGAGCAGCACCGGGCCGTAGAGAAAGGCCAGGTAGCCGACCGCGTAGCCCTTGAGCCAGCCCGAGGCGCCGCGCTCGTTCATGCCCCCCTCCCCCTGGCGAAGCGCCGGTTGAGCCACAGGAACAGCGATGCCAGCGCAGCGACGATCAGCATGGCCGAGATCGAGAGCGCGGCGCCGAGCGGCGCGTTGTTCGCCTTGCCGAACTGCACCTGGATCATGTTGGCGATCATCAGCCCGTCGGTGCCGCCCACGAGGCGCGGCGTGACGTAGTCGCCCACCGTGGGAATGAAGACGATCAGCGCCGCGGCGATCACGCCGGGCATGGCGAGCGGCAGCGTCACCCGCCGGAACCGGCGCAGCGGGCCGTCGCCGAGGTCCTCGGCGGCCTCGAGCAGGCTGCGGTCGATCTTCTCGAGCGCCACGAAGATCGGCAGGATGGCGAAGGGCGCCCAGGCATGCGCCAGCGTGATCACCACCGAGGAGGCGCTGTAGAGGATGAAGGTGAGCGGCGTCTCGATCAGGCCGAGCTCCAGCAGGCCCGAGTTCAGCACGCCGTTGTAGCCGAGTATCACCTTCCACAGGAACACGCGGATCAGGTAGCTGGTCCAGAACGGGATGGTGATCAGGAACAGCCACATCGCCTTGCGGCGCGGCGCGACGTGGAACGAGACGTAGTAGGCGATGGGGAAGGCGAGCAGCACGGTGGCCGCCGTCACCGTGCCCGAGATCGCCAGCGAGCGCAGCATCAGCGTGCGGTAGAGCGGGTCGGTCCACGCCTCGGCGTAGTTTTTCAGCGTTGGCGTGCGGTCGAAGGTCAGGTAGTCCTGGGTCCAGAAGCTGATGGTCGCCACCATCGCCAGCGGCGCCGCCAGCAGCAGCAGCGCATAGAGCAGTGGCGGGCTGACCAGGATCAGCCCCTGCAACCCGTCGCCGCGCAGCCGGGCGCGCCAGCCGGGGCGCGCGGGCGTGCCGGCCCGGGTGGCGCTGGGAAGCGCGTCGCCGGCCGTGCTCACCGGCCCTCTCCCCCGCTGCGCGGGCCGCGCGGGGCGGCGTGACGCTGGGGCATGGGCGTGCCTTCCCTGTTGCCTCTATCGCGACAGCAGCGCCGCGTTTCGCTCGGCGAGCGTTCCCGGCGCCGGCTCGTTTGCCAGATTCACCACCGGGAGCAGCGCGCGCAAGTGGTCATGATGGGTCCCCACGCCGTATTCCAGATCCGAGAGGATGATCCCGTCATAGGCGCTCGAGCGCGCCGCCTCGCACGACCAGACGGTGAGCATCTGGTCCTCGGCCGCGGTGATCACGTCGATGCGCCCCGAGAGGTAGCGCGCCAGGCGCCACGCGCGGGTCTCGTCCGGGCGGCGGTAGATGGCGCCGCGCAGGCGGGTGCGGCCGACGCCCTCGGGGAACTCCTGGTAGAACATCACCGAGTCCGGGTAGAGGCCGATCACCGCGTTGGGGAACAGGCCGAGATAGAGCCAGGCGCGGCGGTGGCTCGCGGGCAGCCCGCCGGCCTCGGGCAGGATGGCCTTGTAGTGGCGCACGCTCCACAGCTTGCCGGGGCCGTCGTTGAAGCGCGCGAAGCTGCGCGAGGCACCATTGATGAACGGCTCGTCGTGGTAGTGCTGGCCGTAGAGGTCGTGCAGCGCCGGGTGGGCCTTCGGCACGTGGTAGCCCTCGTTGTCCACGTCGCGCACCGCCTTCCAGTTGACGGCGGTCGAATCGACCCAGTTGATGCGCTCGACCGGGCGCATGGCGGCGAGGCCGTAGGGCGCGACCTCCCCCTCGAAGCGGGCCACGATCTCGGCCACGGCGGGCTGCGGGCCGGGCTTGAAGCGCAGGAAGACGAAGCCGTGCCAGACCTCCATCTCCACGGGCTTGAGGCCGTGCGCGACCGGGTCGAGCGGCGGCAGGGATTTGGGGTGCGCGGGCGAGCGCAGGGTGCCGTCGAGGTTGTAGGCCCAGCCGTGGAACGGGCAGATCAGCGCCGACCTGCACTGGCCGCGCTCGTCGGCGACGACGCGCGAGCCGCGGTGGCGGCACAGATTGTGGAAGGCGCGCAGCACGCCGTCGCGGCCGCGCACGATCAGGGCGCGCTCGCCGGCGACGTCGAAGGTCAGGTAGTCGCCGGGCTCGGGGACGTCGTTGACGTGGCAGGCGAGCTGCCAGTGGCGGCGGAACAGGGTCTCGGTCTCGAGCTCCAGCAGCTCCTCGTTGAAGTAGGTCCAGCCGGGCAGGCCGCGCCGGTCCCAGTTGGCCGGCGGCCTCGTGACCGCGGTCTCGGCGAGCATGGGCGCCTCCGGTAATTTATTTGAGCGCTCATATAAACTACACGGGAGGCCGCGCGCAACGCAACAGGCAAGCGCCCCGGACGGGAATTCGGAGGACGGGCATTCGGAGGACGGGCATTCGGCGGACGGGAATCTGGCGGGCGGGATTTTATTTGAGCGCTCAAAAAATATTTGCCAGCGGGCGGGCGCCGGGTCTACCTTCGCGGCAGTCACGGGGGAGGCGCGGATGGCCCGGGGAGGGCACCAGGCAGGGCGCGGGGCAGGGCGCGGGGCAGGGCACTACGACGCGATCGTCGCGGGGGCCGGGCATAACGGGCTGAGCGCGGCGTGCTACCTGGCCCGGGCCGGGCTCAGGACCCTGGTTCTCGAGCGCTCCGACCGGGTGGGCGGCGCCGCGGTCAGCCGCGAGCTGCACCCGGGCTGGACCTACTCGAACTGCTCCTATGTCTGCTCGCTGCTGCGCCCCGAGGTGATCCGCGACCTCGACCTGCCGCGCCACGGGCTGCAGGTGATCCCCTACGAGGGCGGCGCCAGCTTCACCCGCGACGGCGCCTATTTCGCCTACCACGCCGACCCCAACGCGCGCGTGCGCGAGATCGCGCGGCTCAGCCCGCGCGACGTCGAGGGCTACGAGCGTTTCCACCACGCGGTGATGCGCCAGTGCCGGTTCATCCGGCCGCTGCTGCTGCGCACACCGCCCGACCCGGCCTCGCTGCGCCCGCGCGACCTGGCGGAGCTGCTGTTCCTGCTGCGCCGCTTCAACGATCTGGGGCCGCGCGAGGCGAGCGAGACCCTGCGCTTCTGGACCGTCTCGATCGGTGACTTCCTCGACGAGCATTTCGAAAGCCCGCTGCTCAAGGCGCATCTCGCGGGCAGCGGCATCATCGGCACCGGGCTCGGCGTCTACTCGCCGGGCACGGCCTATGTGCTGCTGCACCACTACATGGGCGAGGTGGACGGGGCGATCGGCTCGTGGGGCTTCGCGCGCGGCGGCATGGGGGCGGTGTCCGCCGCGCTCGCCGGGGCGCTGCGCGAGGCGGGCGGCGAGGTGCGCACCGGCGCGGCGGTCGAGCGGTTCCTGGTCGCGGGCGACCGGGTCAGCGGCGTCGCGCTCGACACCGGCGAGGAGCTGCACGCCCCCGTCGTCGCCTCGGGCATGGACGCCAGGCGCACCTTCCTCGACCTGGTCGACCCGCGCCACCTGCCCGGGGACTTCCTCGACGGCGTGCGGCGATTCAAGATCCGCGGCTCGAGCGGCAAGCTCAACATGGCGCTCGATGCTGTGCCCCGATTTCCCGCGGCGCCGGCGGACGCGCCGTTCCTCTCGGGCGACCTGCACGCCTCGGAGAGCCTCGCCGAGCTCGCGCGCGCCTATGACGACTGGAAGGACGGGCGCTGGTCGGCCGAGCCCTATTTCGACCTGCTGATCCCGAGCCGCATCGACCCGACCATGGCGCCGCCCGGCAAGCACATGATGAGCGTGTTCGTGCAGTATGCGCCGTACGACCTGGCGCGCGACGGCGTGCGCTCGGCCGGCAACTGGGACGACGCGGCGCGCGACGCCTTCCGCGACACGGTGCTCGACAAGATCGAGACGGTCTGCCCCGGCCTGCGCCGGCTGATCGTGCACGCCGAGGTGCGCTCGCCCGCCGACCTCGAGCGCGAGGTCGGGCTGACCGAGGGCAATATCTTCCAGGGCGAATTGACGTTTGACCAGCTGCTGTTCAACCGCCCGGTGCCGGGCTATGCGCAATACCGATCACCGATCCGGGGCCTGTGGATGTGCGGCTCGTCCACCCATCCCGGTGGCGGCGTCATGGGCGCGCCGGGGCGCAATGCCGCCGCCGAAGTGTTGCGCGAGGCGAAACTACCCAACAGAATGAGCGACGCCTATGCCGTCCTTTGATGCGATCGTCATCGGCGGCGGCACCAACGGGCTGGCCTGCGCCGCGCGGCTGGCGATGAAGGGCTGCCGCGTGACTCTGCTGGAAGCGGGCGAGGTTGCCGGTGGCGGGGCCGGGATGCGGGAGTTTGCGCCGGGGTATTTTGCGCCGTCGCTGGCCCATACGACGCGGGGGGTGGATGCGCGGGTGATGGCGGGGATGGGGCTGGACCGGCATGGGCCGGAATTTCACCCTGCTCTGCCGACCACGGTTCTGGGCGCCGATCCGCTGAGCGTGCTGCGCGGCAAGACCACCGGGCCGGATGCGGAGGCTTTCGCCACGTTGATGACCAAGCTCGGGGAGTTTGCGCGGGTTTTGGCACCGTTCAGGGGGCTGACGCCGCCACGGCTGACGTCTGCGGGCAACGAATGGGGCAAGCTGGCGCGCCTCGGCTTGGGGATAAGGGCCCTCGGCAAGGCCGATTTCCGCGAATTCCTGCGGATGATCCTGATCAACGTCGCCGATGTGGCAGAGGATGAGTTGACGGATGACCGGCTCAAGGGCCTGCTGGCCTTTGATGCGACTTTGGGGGCCTGGCTCGGGCCGCGCTCACCCAACTCGTTGATATTGCTTCTAAACCAGCTTGCCATCGGGCCGGATACCCTGCTGCCCATGGGTGGCATGGGGGCCTTGGCGGCGGCGATGGCCAAGGCAGCTGTGGCGGCCGGGGTGACTTTGCGCTGCAATGCCGCCGTAGCGCGGGTGCTGGTCGAAGGTGACCGGGCGGTCGGGGTGGAACTGGTTTCCGGTGAGACCCTGAAGGCGGACCGGGTGATTTCGGCCATCAGCCCGCGCACCACGTTCCAGAAACTCGTCGGGCCGCGTCACCTCGATGCCGGGTTCTTCACCCGGACCTCGCATATCCGGTCGCGCGGCGGGGCGGCGAAGCTGCATCTGGCGTTGGCGGGTCTGCCGGCCGTGCCGGACCCCAAGGCGCGGATGGTGATTGCCCCCTCGGTCACGGCGGTCGAGGATGCGTTCAATCCAGTGAAATATGGCGAAGTGCCGGTGGCGCCGGTGCTGGAGTTCATCCTGCCCTCGGCGCATGAGACGGGCCTCGCGCCGGAGGGGCACCACGTTCTGTCCGCCATCGTGCAGTTCGCGCCCCATGCGCCGAAAGCCGGGCTGGCGGCGGCGCGGGCGGCGATGCTGGAGAACACGCTGGCGGTGCTGGAGGCGCAGGTGCCGGGGCTGCGGCGGCTGGTGGCCCAGGCCGAACTGCTGATGCCGCAGGACATCGAGGCAAGGTTTGGCATGGTCGGCGGCAACTGGCATCATGGTGAACTGGCGGTCGAACAGATGCTGTTCCTGCGGCCTTTGCGGGAAGTGGCGCAATATGGGACGCCGCTGCCCGGCCTGTATCTGGCCGGGGCGGGCTCGCATCCCGGCGGCGGGATCAACGGGGCGGCGGGGTGGAACGCCGCCGGTAAGGTGCTCAATGGATGACCTGACCCATTTCGAGACGCCGCTGCGCCAGACGCCGTTTCATGCGCGGACTTCTGCTGCCAATAAGCTCAACCGCTGGGGTCCGTGGGCGGGCTATATGACGGCGCTGTGCTTTGGCGACGAAGCGATGGAGCATACTGCCATCCGCAACGGCGCCTCGGTCTATGACCTGTGTCCGATGGTGAAATATCGGATCACCGGGCCGGAAGCGGCGGGGTATCTCGACCGGCTGACGATCCGCAATGCCGGGAAATTGCCTGTCGGTTCCGTGCATTACACGGTGTGGTGCGATGACGAGGGCCGCGTGCTGGATGATGGCACCCTGTTTCGCCACGGGGCGGAGGATTACCTGATCTGCTGTCAGGAGCGGCATCTACCGTGGCTGCTGGCCTCGGCTGCGGGCTATGACGTGGCGGTGCGCGAGGTAACGGAAGAGGTGGCGGCGCTGTCGCTGCAAGGGCCGTGTTCGGCCTCGGTTCTGGCGGCGGCGGGGTTCGATGTCTGGGCGCTGAAGCCGTTCCGCATGGCGCGGTTTGGGTTTGAGGGTGGCGAAGTGACGGTTTCGCGCACCGGGTTCACCGGCGATTTGGGCTATGAATTGTGGATGGCGCCGGAGCAGGCTTTGCCGTTCTGGGATCATCTGTTTGCCGCCGGGGCGCCGTGGGGGATCCGGCCCATCGGTACCGATGCGTTGAACCTGGCGCGGATCGAGGCGGGGTTCATCATCACCAATATGGATTTCATCCCGGCGGATCAGGCTTTGCGCGAGGACCGGGCGCGGTCGCCGTTCGAGCTGGGGCTGGACTGGATGATTGACTGGGACAAGGGGCATTTCACCGGGCG
>DATKCQ010000135.1:0-13104 GCA_035513135.1 Thermohalobaculum sp. | reverse complement strand
AACCCGATGATCAAGATCACCAACATCGTGGCGCTGCTGCTGCTGGCGGTGATGGCGCACGGCTGATGCCCGCGCCCGGCAAAAGACTCGACGAGCCCCGCCGACGCGGGGCTCGTTCCGTTTGATCGGCCCCTCCGCGATTGCGCCGCGCCCCCCGCTCGCGCTAATCAGCGGCAAAGGCGGGGATTTCCCATGATCTACCAAAGCCCGGAGGACTACCTGAACGCCCCGCGCAAGGCGGTGGCGCTGTTCGGCATGTCGGGCCTGGGCAAGACGCGCACCGCCGCGATGCTGCGCGAGGGCGGCGCGTGGTTCCACTACTCGGTCGATTACCGCATCGGCACCCGCTACATGGGCGAGCACATCGTCGACAACTTCAAGCGCGAGGCGATGCGCAACCCGTTCCTGCGCCAGCTCTTGCGCACGGATTCGATCTACATCGCCTCCAACATCAGCTTCGAGAACCTGAGCCCGCTCTCCACCTATCTCGGCAAGCCGGGCGACCCTTCCATGGGCGGCATCCCCTTCGAGGACTACGTCACCCGCCAGCGCCAGCACCGCGAGGCCGAGATCGCGGCGCTCGAGGATACCCCCCTCTTCATCGAGAAGGCGCACGACATCTACGGCTACGCGCATTTCGTCTGCGACACCGGCGGCTCGATCTGCGAGGTGGTCGACCCCGACGACCCGCGCGACCCGGTGCTGACCACGCTGGCCGAGCACCTGCTGATGGTGCAGATCCGCGGCACCGCCGCGCAGGCCGACGAGCTGGTCCGCCGCTTCGAGAAGCACCCCAAGCCCATGTACTACCCCGAGGACCTGCTGCGCCGGCTCTGGGCCGAGTACCGCGAGGCGCACGGGGTCTGCGAGACGCAGGTCGATCCCGACGGCTTCATCGCCTGGGGTTTCCGCCGCCTGCTCGAGCACCGCCTGCCGCTCTACGACGCCATCGCCCGCAACTGGGGCGTCACGGTCGAGGCGGCCGAGATCGAGGCCCTGCGCGCGCCCGGGGACTTCGACGCGCTGATCGCCGGGGCGATCCGCCGCACGCCGGCCTGAGCCGCGCTTGCCTCGGCGCGCCGGCCGCTCTAATTGAGGCGTTTCGGAAAATCCGCGGAACTGAGCGAGCCAGCACGCGCCCATGCCGATCAAGATCCCCGAGACCCTGCCCGCCTACCAGGTCCTCCGGCGCGAGGGCGTGATGGTGATGTCCGAGGAGGCGGCCGTGCGCCAGGACATCCGCCCGCTGCAGATCGGGCTCCTGAACCTGATGCCCAACAAGGAGCGCACCGAGACCCAGGTCGCCCGGCTGATCGGCGCCACGCCCCTGCAGATCGAGCTCACCCTGATCCGCATGACCGACTACCAGGCGCGGCACACCCGGCCCGAATACCTCGAGGCGTTCTACACCACCTTCGCCGAGGCGCGGTCGCACAGGTTCGACGGCTTCATCGTCACCGGCGCGCCGATCGAGCACCTGCCCTTCGAGGAGGTCAGCTACTGGGACGAACTGACGCAGGTTTTCGACTGGACGCAGACCAACGTGCACTCGACCTTCGCCATCTGCTGGGGCGCGCAGGCGATGCTGCACCACTTCCACGGCGTGCCGAAATACGCGCTCGACGCCAAGGCCTTCGGCTGCTTTCGCCACCGCAACTGCGCGCCGGGCTCGCCCTACCTGCGCGGCTTCTCGGACGACTTCACGATTCCCGTCAGCCGCTGGACCGAGATCCGCGCGGCCGACATCCCCGAGGGCGGCGGCCTGCGCGTGCTGGTGAGCGCCCCCGACACCGGCCCGTGCCTGATCGAGGACCCGGCGCACCGGGCGCTCTACATGTTCAACCACATCGAGTACGACACCACCTCGCTCGACGAGGAGTACAAGCGCGACGTGGCGCAGGGCACGCCGATCCGCGTTCCGGTCAACTACTACCCGGGCGACGACCCCTCGAACCCGCCGGAGAACCGCTGGCGCAGCCACGCCCACCTCCTGTTCGGCAACTGGATCAACGAGGTCTACCAGTCGACGCCCTACGACATGGAAAAGATCGGGGGGTGAGAAGGGGCGCGACGGCGCGGCCGGTGTAGGGTGCGCATTCATGCGCACCCTTTTGCCTGGCAATCTGCATCGGTGCGCATGAATGCGCACCCTACATCCGCGACACGTGCAGGGGCGGCACCCGGTCGGCCCAGGGCATCGCCTCCTCGAGCGCCGAGCCGAGCTGGAGCAGCACGTGCTCCTGCGCCGAGCCCGCGCCGAGCTGCACCCCGATCGGCAGCCCCGACGCGTGCATCGCCAGCGGCAGGGTCAGCGCCGGCGTGCCCAGCACGTTGTGCGGCACGGTGAACTGGCAGGGCACCGCCAGGATCTCCGCGACGTAGTCGTCGTAGCCCACATCCGTGCGGCCGAGGTTGTAGCGCCCCCAGGGCTCGGCGGGGCGCGCCAGCGTCGGCCCCAGCCAGATGTCGCAATCCTCATAGACCCGCGCCAGGCGCCGGCGCGCGCCGTTGAGCTCGGCGATTCCCTCGAGGAAGATGTCCGGGTTCATGGAGCAGGAGTGCCGGTAGACCGCCAGCGTCACCGGCTCGAGCGTGTCGGGCCCGATCTCGCGGCCCGTGCGCGCGGCGTAGCCCTCGAGCCGCTGCTTGAACGGGAAGAACCAGGCGTCGCAGAACCTCGCGACCGCCCCGGCGTCGAACTTCGGGTCGACCTCGTCGACCGCGTGGCCCATCTCGGCGAGCAGCTTGGCGGTGGCGACCACCGCCTCGGCCACCTCCGGGTCGACCTCGACGCCCATCAGCGGCTTCACCGACCAGCCGATGCGCAGGCGCCCCGGCGCGCGGCGGATCAGCTCGGCGTAAGGCTCGGCGGGCATGGGGATGATGAAGGGATCGCCCACCTGCGGGATCGCCAGGCAGTCGAGCAGCGCCGCCGTGTCGCGGATCGACCTGGTCTGCATGAAGGTGGTGGAGAGGCCGAATCCGTTCTCGTCGAGCACCGGCCCGAAGGAGACGCGCCCGCGCGAGGGCTTCAGCCCCACGCCGCCGCACCAGCCCGCGGGAATGCGGATCGAGCCGGCGATGTCGGTGCCGTGCGCCGCCGGCACCATCCCCGCCGCGACCGCCGCCGCGGCGCCCCCCGACGAGCCGCCCGCCGAGTAGCCCGCGCGCCACGGGTTCGAGGTGTCGCCGTAGAGCGCGTTCTCCGCGGTTCCGGCGATCGAGTACTCGGGCGCGTTCGTCCGCCCGAGGATGTTCATCCCCGCCGCGCGCAGCAGCTCGGCGAAGTGCAGGGTGTGGGGCGAGGTCATGCCCTGGCACAGCCGGCTGCCCGACTCGACCAGCCGCCCCTCCTCGTAGCCCATGATGTCCTTGATCAGCGTCGGCACGCCGCGGAAGGGCCCCTGCCCCAGCGCCGCCTCGTCCAGCCCCTCGATGCGGTCGGCATAGGTCTCGACCACGGCATTGACCTTGGGGTTCGCCGCCTCGATGGCGCGCGCCGCGCACTCGGCCAGCTCGCGCGGGCTGACCTCGCGCCTGGCCACCAGCTCCGCCAGCCCCGTCGCGTCCAGCCGCGCGTATTCCGCCAGTTGCATTGCGGTCCCTTCCCTGCCTGCTGCGTGGTCGCGGCGCAGCCTAGGCGGAGTCCCGGCCGCAGGCAACGCATGGCGACGCGCCGGCCGCGCGCCAGGGTGGTGAAATCGCAACCTTTGCGCGCCATGCTGGCCGCGCGGCCGGGTCGGGTGCCCATGAGACGCTATGAGACGCTGGTACCCTCGTGACAAGCCGCATTAAGGTGCTATCGTAGCTCGGGTGAGAGGTGGAGTGCCAGGATGAGCCACCACGAGACATCGCTGAAGGCCCAGTTCTACCTGACCGCGCCGCAGCCCTGCGCCTACCTGGCCGGGCGCGAGGAGCGCAAGGTGTTCACCACGCTGCACGGGCCGACCGCGGTCGGCGTGAACAACGCCCTGTCGCTCAAGGGCTTCCGGCGCAGCCAGTCGGTGATCTACCGGCCGGCCTGCGTCGGCTGCACGGCCTGCATGTCGATCCGCATCCCGGCGCGGCACTTCCGCGCTTCGCGCTCGCAGCGGCGCATGCTCGGGCGCAACCGGGACGTGGTGCGCCGCCCCTGCGAGGCCTGGGCGACCGAGAGCCAGTACAACGTGTTCCGCCGCTATCTCGACAACCGCCACTCCGGCGGCGGCATGGCCGACATGGACGCCTTCGACTTCGCCTCCATGGTCGACGAGACGCCGGTCAACAGCACGGTGGTCGAGTACAGCGTCGCGGACCCGGACACCGGGGCCGAGCGGCTGGTCGCCGCCTGCCTCAGCGACGTGCTCGCCGACGGGCTCTCGATGGTCTATTCGTTCTTCGACCCGGCGCAGGACCGGCGCAGCCTCGGCAGCTACATGATCCTCGACCACCTCGCGCTGGCGATGGAGATGGGGCTGCCGCACGTCTATCTGGGCTACTGGGTCGCGGGCAGCCCGAAGATGGACTACAAGGTCGGCTACCGCCCGTTCGAGCTGTGCGACGGCGGCAACTGGCGGCGCTTCGGCAGCCGCGAGGAGTTCGACGACTGGCGCACCCGCCAGCGCCTGCCGGTGCGCGACGCGCTGCTCGGCTGACCGGCCGGCAGCCGTCAGCGGCCGACGGCGCCGAGCAGGTTGATCGCCTCGATCACCCGCTGCGTCGCCTCGGCGACCAGGTACACGTCACCCCCGACGCGGATGTAGTGGTGACCGGGTCGCGGGACCGGCAGCCCGTAGTCGCGGTAGTGGAGCCGGTCGTAGACCACAAAGTCGGGGATGCGGTCGCCGCGGTGGAACCTCTTCTGCAGGCCGGGCGGCACGCAGCCCTTGTCGCGCAGCCCCGGCGGGCAGAAGCCGGGCCCCGGCGGGCCGGCCTGCGCGGGCTGGGGCGCGGAGACCAATGCGAGGGCGGGCAGCGTTGCAAGCAGCAGACCGCCGAGCAGGTTCGTCAGCCTCATCGCGCACATCCTCCCGGTCGCTCGTCTGAAATGCCTCCACGCCTGGAACACGTGGACGCGCCATTTCCGTCGCGCACCGCTATGCCCTGCGGTAGCGCGTGGTCATCACGAAGTCCTTCGCCGGCCCGCACACCAGCCAGCGGCTGAGCCAGCGGTCCGCGTCGAAGGCGTAGGCCACCCGGTAGCGGTCGGCGCCGCAACGATGCTCGGTCTCGGGCCGCTCGGCGCTGAAGGCATGGAACGGGCGCCCGTCGGCGAAGCGCACCTCGACGCGCCCCGCCCCGGCAAAGCGCCACAGCGTCACGCGCCCGGCACGATAGCGCCCGCTGCGATGGCGCAGGATACCGCTCTCCTCGCAGACCAGGCCCTCGCCGTCCGGCGCGAAGCGGCAGGTGCCGGCGAAGGCGGCGGTGACCTCGCCGCCCGGACCGGCGACCAGCCGCGCCATGCGCCAGCGCCCGCGGAACCAGGCCTCGGTTGCTATTCTCATGGGCCTTTGCTACCTCGCGAGCCGGCATCCATCAACGGAACTGACCCCCGATGATCCCCCGCTATTCCCGCCCCGAGATGACCGCGGTGTGGTCGCCCGAGACCCGCTACCGCATCTGGTTCGAGATCGAGGCGCACGCCTGCGACGCGCAGGCCGCGCTCGGCGTCATCCCGAAGGCGGCGGCCGCGGCGGTGTGGAAGGCGCGGGACGCGAAGTTCGACGCGGCCCGCATCGACGAGATCGAGCGCGAGGTCAGGCACGACGTGATCGCCTTCCTCACGCACCTCGCCGAGCATGTCGGCCCCGAGGCGCGCTTCGTGCACCAGGGGCTGACCTCGTCGGACGTGCTCGACACCTGCTTCAGCGTGCAGCTGGTGCGCGCCGCCGACATCCTCATCGCCGACCTCGACGCGCTGCTCGCCGCGCTCCGGCGCCGGGCCTATGAGCACAAGGACACGGTCTGCATCGGGCGCAGCCACGGCATCCACGCCGAGCCGACCACCTTCGGGCTCAAGATGGCGCAGGCTTACGCCGAGTTCGCGCGCAACCGCGAGCGCCTCGCCGCCGCCCGCGCCGAGGTCGCGACCTGCGCCATCTCGGGCGCGGTGGGCACCTTCGCCAGCATCGACCCGGCCGTCGAGGCGCACGTGGCGGACAGGCTGGGGCTCGCGCCCGAGCCGGTCTCGACCCAGGTGATCCCGCGCGACCGGCACGCCATGTACTTCGCGACGCTGGGCGTCGTCGCCTCGTCGATCGAGCGGCTGGCCACCGAGATCCGCCACCTGCAGCGCACCGAGGTGCTGGAGGCCGAGGAATACTTCGCACCCGGCCAGAAGGGCTCGAGCGCCATGCCGCACAAGCGCAACCCGGTGCTGAGCGAGAACCTGACCGGCCTCGCCCGGCTGGTGCGCGCCTGCGTCATCCCGGCGCTGGAGAACGTGGCGCTGTGGCACGAGCGCGACATCAGCCACTCCTCGGTCGAGCGCAACATCGGGCCGGACGCCACGGTGACGCTGGACTTCGCGCTGGCGCGGCTGACCGGCGTGATCGACCGGCTGATCGTCTACCCCGAGCGCATGCGCGCCAACCTCGAGCGGCTCGGCGGGCTGGTCCACTCGCAGCGCGTGCTGCTGGCGCTGACCCAGAAGGGGGCCAGCCGCGAGGACGCCTACCGGCTGGTGCAGCGCAACGCCATGAAGGTCTGGGAGGAGGGTGCCGACTTTCTGGCCGAGCTCGCGGCCGACCCGGAGGTGGGCGCCGTGCTGAGCGAGGCCGAACTGGCAGGGCTGTTCGACCTCGCCCACCACACGCGCCACGTCGACACGATCTTCGCGCGGGTGTTCGGCGAAAACTAGCCGCCGCAACCGATGCGCGCCCGGCACGCGCCCCGGAGTGCCCCGGCTCAGTTCTGTGAAGCGGTCCCCATGAGGCGCCGGATCATCCGGCCACCCGCCGGCAGGCTCATGAACCCGAACACCACCGCCGCGCTGGCGAACAGCACGATCAGCGGCGCCTCGTGGACCACCGTGGTCGCGGCCATGCTGGCGCCCGTCAGGAAGGGCGACAGATACCGGTGGAGGAAATCGCTAAGCAGGTACATGGGTTCCACCCTCGCAACTGTGTTCACGGCAACAGCCGCGCTTCTGCGGCTGCGTCAGGAGAACACGTGACGGAATTGTTTCTTTCGGGCTTGCGCGCAAAAAGACACGCTAGGCTTGCGCCGGGCGCCGGTCAGTCGCGCACCTCGGTCAGGAGCTGGGCCTTCGCCGTGGCGAGCAGCTCGCGCATCTGCCGGCGAATATCCTCGTCGGGGAGCGAGACCCCCTTCTCCTTCAGGTCGCCCGCGACCTTGAGGAACACGTCCTCGTCGCCCTTCTGCTTGAGGTCCTCGATCACCACCGCCCGCGCATAGGCATTGGCGTCGTCGCCGGTCAGGCCCATCTTCTCGGCGGCCCACAGGCCCAGCAGCTTGTTGCGCCGTGCCTCGGCCTTGAACTGCATTTCCGCGTCGCGCGCGAACATCTTCTCGAAGGCTTTCTCCCGGTCGTCGAAGGTGGTCATCCCGTCGCTCTCCCTGCTGTGAACCCCGCACCGCCCCGATATAGACAAGCCCGATATAGACAAGACCGGGCGCGAATGCCACTGCGGCACAAGCGCCCTTGTGAAAACCCGGCGCGGCGCTTATAGACAGCGCGGCGAGCGACGGGCCTGCCTCGGCGCCCCGGTACCTGTTCCCTTGCGGAGACCCCCATGGCACGGCGCAGACTGGTCTACGAGGGCAAGGCCAAGATCCTCTACGAGGGCCCCGAGCCCGGCACCCTCATCCAGTACTTCAAGGACGACGCCACCGCCTTCAACGCCCAGAAGAAGGAAGTGGTCGACGGCAAGGGCGTGCTGAACAACCGGATCTCCGAGTACATCATGACGGCGCTGACCTCGATCGGCGTGCCGAACCACTTCATCCGGCGCATCAACATGCGCGAGCAGCTCATTCGCGCCTGCGAGATCATCCCGCTCGAGGTCGTCGTGCGCAACGTCGCCGCCGGCTCGCTCTCGCAGCGGCTCGGCATCGAGGAGGGCACGCCGCTGCCGCGCCCGATCATCGAGTTCTACCTCAAGGACGACAAGCTCGGCGACCCGATGGTCACCGAGGAGCACGTCATCGCCTTCAACTGGGCGACGCAGCAGGACATCGACGACATCATCGCCCTGGCGCTGCGCGTCAACGACTTCCTCTCGGGGCTGTTCGCCGGCATCGGCATCAAGCTCGTCGACTTCAAGATCGAGTGCGGCCGCATCTGGGACAACGACTACCAGCGCATCATCGTCGCCGACGAGATCAGCCCCGACTCCTGCCGGCTGTGGGACATGAAGTCGGGGCGCAAGCTCGACAAGGACGTGTTCCGCCGCGACCTCGGCAGCCTGACGGACGCCTACTCCGAAGTGGCCCGGCGGCTGGGCATCCTGCCCGAGAGCGGCAACAGCAAGCGGGTCGGGCCGAAGCTGGTGCACTGACGCGGTTGCCCGGCGCGCCGGTCGCGGCTATCACGGAGCCACCACCGAGCCGGGAGCCCGCCATGAAGGCCCGCGTCTACATCACGCTCAAGGACGGCGTCCTCGACCCGCAGGGCGAGGCGATCCGCCACGCCCTCGGCACGCTCGGCTTTCGGGGCGTCGAGGCGGTGCGGCAGGGCAAGGTGATCGACCTCGATCTGGCCGAGACCAACGCCGAGAAGGCGAAGGCCGCCGTGACGAGCATGTGCGAGAAGCTGCTCGCCAACACGGTGATCGAGAACTACCGCGTCGAGATGCTCTGAGCCATGCGTGCCGCGGTCCTGCACGGCTGGCGCCAGGAACTCTCCCTCGAGGACCTGCCCGCGCCCGCGTGCCCGCCCGACGGCGTGGTCCTCTCGGTGCTCGCCTGCGGCATCTGCCGCTCGGACTGGCACGGCTGGACCGGGGGCAACCGCACCGTCGCGCTGCCCCACGTTCCGGGGCACGAGTATTGCGGCATCGTCGAGGAGGTGGGACCGGAAGTGTGCCAGTGGCGCCCCGGCGACCGGGTGATCGCGCCCTTCATCCTCGCCTGCGGCGCCTGCCCCGACTGCCGCGCCGGCAACCAGACGATCTGCGCCCACCAGCAGGTGCCGGGCTTCACCGGCCCCGGCGCCTTCGCCGAGCGCATCGCCGTGATCCGCGCCGACGCCAACCTCGCCCGGCTGCCCGAGGGCATGGACCCCGCGCTCGCCGCGGCGCTGGGCTGCCGGGTGACCACCGCCTGGCACGCGCTGACCGGGCGCGCCGGGCTGCGCCCGGGCGAGTGGCTGGCGGTGCACGGCACCGGCGGCGTCGGGCTCGCCGCGGCGCTGCTCGCCAAGGCGATGGGCGCGCGCGTCATCGCCGTGGACGTGGTGGCCGAGAAGCTCGCCCACGCCGCGGCGCTCGGCGCCGACGCCACCGTGAACGCGGCCGAGACCGACCCGGCCGAGGCGATCCGCGCGATCACCGGCGGCGGCGCCGACGTCTCGCTCGAGGCGCTCGGCATCCCGGCCACCACGGTCGCCTCGCTGCGCTGCCTGCGCAAGCTCGGGCGCCACGTGCATGTGGGCTACCCCGCCGGCGAGCACGCCTCCATGACACTGCCGATGGATGCGATCTACGCCGGACAGCTCGCCCTCTACGGCACGCGGGGCATGCCGGCCTGGCGCTACCCCTCGCTCTTCGCGCTGATCGAGAGCGGCCTCGACCTCACGCCGATGATCGCCCGGCGGGTGCCGCTCTCGGCGGCCACGGCCGAGCTCGCCGCGTTCGACGGCCCTACCCCGCCGGGCGTCGCCGTGATAACGGATTTTGGAAGCTGACCAGCGGAGGCCCCGGATGCGCTCGGCCGTCATCGTCTTCCCCGGATCGAACTGCGACCGCGACATGGTGGTGGCGCTGAGCCGGGCCACCGGCCGCGCGGCCGCGATGGTCTGGCACAAGGACGCCGCCCTGCCCGCCGGGCTCGACCTCGTCGCCCTGCCCGGCGGCTTCTCGTTCGGCGACTACCTGCGCTGCGGGGCGATCGCGGCGCGCTCGCCGATCATGCGCGCCGTGGCGGACTTCGCGCAGCGCGGCGGGCTGGTGCTCGGGGTCTGCAACGGCTTCCAGATCCTGATCGAGGCGGGGCTGCTGCCCGGCGCGCTGATGCGCAACCAGACGCTCAAATTCGTCTGCCGCGACACGACGCTCGCCGTCGAGACCACCGACAGCCCCTTCACCCGCGCCTACGGCAACCGCCGGGTGATCAGCGTGCCGGTGGCCCATCACGAGGGCGCCTACATCGCCGACGGCGCGACGCTGGACCGGCTCCGGGACGAGGACCGCATCGCCTTTCGCTACGTGGACGCGCGCGGCGAGCCGGTGGCGCAGGCGAACCCCAACGGCGCGGTCGACAACATCGCCGGCATCCTCGGCGCCAACCGCCGGGTGCTCGGCATGATGCCGCATCCCGAGCGCGCGGCCGACCCGGCGCTCGGCGGGGCCGACGGCGCGCTCCTGTTCGAGAGCCTCTGCGCCTCGCTCGAGACGGCGTGAGCCGGTGCGCGCGCGGCAAGCGGCGCTGATCCTCGCGGCCGCCGGGCTGGCGGCGCCGCTGCCCGGCCCTGCGTCGGCGCAGGCCATGCGGGTGGGCGACCTCGGCCTCGTCTCCTCGCACACCGCCTGCCTCGAGACCGCCGAGCGCGTGCTCGCCGGCTACATCGCCGAGTTCGGCGGCCTGGCGACCAGCGGCGACACGGCGAACCCGCGGGAATGGGCGATCTACGGCTGGGGCCTGCGCCCCGGAATGAACGACGTGGTGATCACCTGCCCGACCGTGCTCGGCCATACCAACGCCTTCTTCACCGTGCACGCCTCGGGCGGGGACGCCGCCGGGGACGCCACCGGGGATGCCGCCGGGGATGCCGCGGCCGACGCCGACGCGGTGGCCGAGCGCATCCGCGCGTTGTGGCGCCGGCTCTACTGACCGGTCCGTGCCCCGCCCCCGGCCCTCCCCGGGCGCTTTCCTTCCCGCCGCCCAGCCGGTAAAAGCCCGCCGACTCGCAGGCCCCAGAGGACAGGCATGACGATCGAGCCCGATGTCACCCAGGCGCTCGCCGCCGCGCACGGCCTCAAGCCGGACGAGTACCAGCGCATCCTCGAGCTCATCGGCCGGGCGCCGAGCTTCACCGAGCTCGGCATCTTCTCGGCCATGTGGAACGAGCACTGCTCCTACAAGTCCTCGAAGAAGTGGCTGCGCACCCTGCCCACCACCGGCCCGCAGGTGATCCAGGGGCCGGGCGAGAACGCCGGCGTGGTCGACATCGGCGACGGCCAGGCGGTGGTGTTCAAGATGGAGAGCCACAACCACCCCTCCTACATCGAGCCCTACCAGGGCGCCGCGACCGGGGTGGGCGGCATCCTGCGCGACGTCTTCACCATGGGCGCGCGGCCTATCGCGGCGTTGAACGCCCTCTCGTTCGGTGACCCGGCGCACCCGCGCACGCGGGCGCTGGTCGCGGGCGTGGTGGCCGGCATCGGCGGCTACGGCAACTGCTTCGGCGTGCCGACCGTGGGCGGCGAGGTGCGCTTCCACCCGGCCTATAACGGCAACTGCCTGGTCAACGCCTTCGCCGCCGGGCTGGCCGACGCGGACAGGATCTTCTACTCGGCGGCCTCGGGCGTCGGCATGCCGGTGGTCTATCTCGGCGCCAAGACCGGGCGCGACGGGGTCGGCGGCGCCACCATGGCCTCGGCCGAGTTCTCCGACGACGCGCACGAAAAACGCCCGACCGTGCAGGTCGGCGACCCGTTCACCGAGAAGCGGCTCTTGGAGGCCTGCCTCGAGCTGATGGACTCGGGCGCGGTGATCTCGATCCAGGACATGGGGGCGGCGGGGCTGACCTGCTCGGCCGTCGAGATGGGCGACAAGGGCGGGCTCGGGATCGAGCTCGACCTCGACGCCGTGCCCTGCCGCGAGCAGGCGATGACCGCCTACGAGATGATGCTGTCCGAGAGCCAGGAGCGCATGCTGATGGTGCTGCGCCCCGAACGGGAGGCCGCGGCGCGGGCGATCTTCGACAAGTGGGACCTCGACTTCGCCGTGGTCGGACACACCATCGCCGAGGACCGCTTCCTGGTGCGCCACGGCGGCGCGGTGAAGGCCGACCTGCCGCTCAAGGCGCTCTCGGGCACCGCCCCGGAATACGACCGCCCCTGGGTCGAGACGCCGCCGCCGGCCCCGCTGGGCGCGGTGCCCGAGACCGACCCGGCCGAGGCGCTGCTTCGCCTCATGGGTGCGCCGAACTTCTGTTCGCGCGCCTGGGTGTGGGAGCAGTACGACCACATGGTGATGGCCGACACCGTGGTCCGCCCCGGCGCGGACGCCGCCGTGGTGCGGGTGCATGGCACGGCGAAGGCGCTGGCCTTCACCGCGGACGTGACACCGCGCTACTGCAAGGCGAACCCCTATCAAGGCGGCAGGCAGGCCGTGGCCGAGGCTTACCGCAATCTCTCGGCAACCGGCGCGAAGCCATTGGCCTGCACAGACAATCTCAACTTCGGCAACCCCGAGCGTCCCGAAATCATGGGCCAGTTCGTCCGCTGCGTGCGCGGCATCGGCGCGGCCTGCGCGGCGCTCGGCATGCCGGTCGTCTCGGGCAATGTCAGCCTCTACAACGAGACCAGCGGCGAGGCGATCCTGCCCACGCCGACCATCGGCGCGGTGGGGCTGCTGACCTCGCTCGACCAGCTCATCCCGATGGCCCCCGGCGCCGGCGAAACGCTGGTGCTGCTCGGCGAGACCCACGGCCACCTCGGCCAGTCGGCCCTGCTTTGGGAGCTGCACGCAAGGGCCGAGGGCGACGCCCCCCCGGTCGACCTCGCGGCCGAGCGCCGGGCCGGCGAGCTGGTCCGCCGCCTCAGGGCCGAAGACCTGATCACCGCCGCCCACGACCTCTCGGACGGCGGCCTGGCGGTCGCCGCGGCCGAGATGGCGCTGGCCGCCGGCACCGGCGTCGCGCTGGAGGCGGACCCGGCGCTGCCCGCCGCCGCCTGGTTCTTCGGCGAGGACCAGGGCCGCTACCTCGTCGCCTGCGCC
>DATKCQ010000134.1:0-15148 GCA_035513135.1 Thermohalobaculum sp. | reverse complement strand
TCGCCGTCGCGCACGGTCGGGATCAGGCCGTTCGGGTTCATCCTGAGATACTCGGGATCGTCGTTGCCGCCGAACGCGCCGCCCCAGTCGATGCGCTCGTGCGCGAGCCCCAGCTCGCCCACCGCCCACATGACGATCTGCACGTTCGACGAGGTGTTGCGGCCCCAGATGGTCAGCATGGTCATTCTCCCGTCACTCTCCCCTTGGGAATCTCTGGCTTTCCTCAAGCACGTTGAGGTCCATGTGGTTGCGCATGTAGCGCTCGGAGGCGCGCTGCAGCGGCTGGAAGTCCCACGGATAGTAGGCGCCGCGCCTGAGCGCCTCGTAGACCACCAGCCGCCGGGCCTGGCTCTGGCGCACTTCGGCGTCGAAGGCGTCGAGGTCCCAGCGCGCATCGGCCTCGGCGCGCATCCGCCCCAGCGTCCCGGCGTGGGCCGGGTCGGCGGCGAGGCTGGTCAGCTCGTGCGGGTCGGCCTCGAGGTCGAAGAGCTGCTCGGGGTCGAGCGCGCAGCGCGTGTACTTCCAGCGCCCCGCGCGCAGCGCCACCAGCGGCGCGTAGGACCCCTCGGCGGCGTATTCCATGGCCACCGGCGTCTCGCGGCTGCCGCCCTGTGCCAGCCCGACGAGGCTCTCGCCGTCCGTCCAGGGCATGATCTCGTCGAGCGAGACGCCGGCGAGGTCGCCGAGCGTCGGGGTGACATCCACCGTGCAGACCGGGGTGTCCACCCGGCGCGGCGCCAGCCCCGGCGCGGCGAGCATCAGCGGCACCCGGGCCGAGCCCTCGAGGAAGCTCATCTTGAACCACAACCCGCGCTCGCCCAGCATGTCGCCGTGGTCGGAGAGGAACACGACGATGGTGTCCTCTTCCATGCGCCCGCGCGCCAGCACGTCGAGGATCTCGCCGATCTTCGCGTCGATGTAGGAGACGTTGGCGAAGTAGCCGCGCCGCGCCCGGCGGATGTGCTCGGGGCGGATGTCGAAACTCGCGTGGTCGCTGGCGAGCAGCAGGCGCTGCGCGTGCGGGTCCTGGCGCTCGAACGGGATCGCCGGGACCTCGGGCTCGAGATGCGCGCAGTCCTCGTAGAGCTCCCAGAACCGCCGCCTTGCCACGTAGGGGTCGTGCGGGTGGGTGAAGCTGACGGTGAGGCACCACGGCCGCGCGTCCTTGCGCCGGGCGAGATCGTAGAGCCGCGCGCAGGCGTGGAAGGCGACCTCGTCGTCGTACTCCATCTGGTTGGTGATCTCGGCCACCCCTGCCCCGGTCACCGAGCCGAGGTTGTGATACCACCAGTCGATGCGCTCGCCCGGCTTGCGGTAGTCCGGCGTCCAGCCGAAGTCGGCGGGGTAGATGTCGGTGGTCATCCGCTCCTCGAAGCCGTGCAGCTGGTCCGGCCCGACGAAGTGCATCTTGCCCGAGAGGCAGGTGTGATAGCCCGCCCGGCGCAGGTGGTGGGCGTAGGTCGGGATGTCCGAGGCGAACTCGGCGGCGTTGTCGTAGACCCGGGTGCGCCGCGGCAGCTGGCCCGACATGAAGCTCGCCCGGCCCGGCGCGCACAGCGGCGTCGCCGTGTAGGCGTTGGCGAAGCGCACCGAACGCGCGGCCAGGGCGGCGAGGTGGGGCGTGTGCAGCCACGCGGCCGGACCGTCGGGGAACAGCGTGCCGTTGAGCTGGTCGGTCATCAGGATCAGGATGTTGGGGCGCGTCATTCATGCCCCTCCCGGGCGGCGAGCTGGGTGTCCACGTAGTCCTCGAGCAGCGCCACGGCCGAGGCCGGGTCGGGTGGCCCGTCCTTCAGCGCCCGGCGGATGTAGAGCCCGTCGATCAGCGCCGCGATGCCCTCGGCGATGCGCACAGCCCGCGCGTGCGGCACGATGCCGGCGAGCGCCGAGACGAGGTTCGAGTGCAGCCGGCGCGCGTAGACCGCGAGCAGGCGGCGGGCCTCGGCGTTGCTCTGGGCACGGACGTAGAAGGCGAGCCAGGCGGCGATGGTGGCGGGGCTGAACTGCTCGGGCCCGAAGCTCTGGCCGATCACCGCCGAGACCCGGGCGCGCGGCGTCTCGGCCGCGGCCAGCGCCGCCCGCACGCCGCCGCCGAATTCGGCCAGCAAATGCCGCATGGTGGCGAGGAACAGCGCGTCCTTGCCGCCGAAGTAATGGTGCGCCAGCGCCGGCGAGACCCCGGCGGAGCGCGCGATGTCGCTCATGGTCACGTCGAGGTTGCCGCGCGCGCCGATCGTCGCGATCGCCGCCTCGATCAGCGCCTTGCGGCGCACGGGCTCCATTCCGACTCGGGGCATGGCTGTCTCCTTCATGCCGACCCTATTTTTGATTGATCACCCAATCAAGAAAAAATTGCGTGCCGCCGGGCGTTGCGTTATCGATACTCGCGGAAACCCGCGAATCGCGTGGCATACACCTGAAAAACTCCAAGGGAGGCTAGCGACATGTCCAGACTGACCCTCTCCGCCGCGGCGCTCGCGCTGGGCACGCTCGTGGCGGCGCCGGCTTATGCGGCCTGCGACCAGGTCCGCTTCTCCGATGTCGGCTGGACCGACATCACCGCGACCACCGCCGCGACCACCTTCGTGCTCGACGCGCTGGGCTACGAGACCGACATCAAGGTGCTGTCGGTGCCGGTGACCTACGCCTCGCTGAAGAACAAGGACCTCGACGTCTTCCTCGGCAACTGGATGCCGACCATGGAGGGCGACGTGCGGCCCTATCTCGAGGACGGCTCGGTCGAGAGCATCGGGGTCAACCTCGAGGGCGCCAAGTACACCCTCGCCGTGCCGAAATACACCTACGAGGCGGGGCTCCAGAGCTTTGCCGACATCGCCAAATTCAAGGACGAGCTGGACGGCAACATCTACGGCATCGAGCCGGGCAATGACGGCAACCGCCTGATCCTCGATATGATCGAGCAGGACGCCTTCGGGCTCAAGGGCTTCTCGCTGCGCGAGAGCTCGGAGCAGGGCATGCTCGCCCAGGTCGGCCGCGCCGTGCAGCGCAACGAGCACATCGTGTTCCTCGGCTGGGAGCCGCACCCGATGAACGCCAACTTCGACATGGCGTATCTCGAGGGCGGCGACGACTGGTTCGGCCCCGACTACGGCGGCGCCACGGTCTACACCAACGTGCGCGCCGGTTATGTCGACGCGTGCCCCAACGTCGGCCAGTTCCTCAAGAACCTGAAGTTCTCGCTCGAGATGGAGAACGAGATCATGAGCGCCATCCTCGACGACGGCGAGGACCCGCGCGAGGCGGCCAAGGCGTGGCTCGCCGAGAACCGCGACGTGCTCGACGGCTGGCTCGAGGGCGTCACCACCAAGGACGGCGGCGACGCCGTGGCCGCGGTCGAGGCTGCGCTCTGACAGGGCCGAGGCGCCCTCCCCGGTCCGCGGGGAGGGCGCGCCGGCGCCCATCCGACCCAGCCCGACCCGGCCGGGACCCATCCGGGAGGACATCGCCATGGAGTGGCTCACGCAGGCCAAGATCCCGATCGGCCAGTGGGCCGCGGCCGTGGTCAACTGGATGACCAACAACATCGCCTGGCTGTTCGACGGCCTGGCGCTGTTCTTCGAGACGCTGATCGATGGCTTCCTCTGGGTCCTGCAGACGCCGCACCCGCTGATCGTCGTCGCCGTCATCGCCGGGCTGGTCTGGCTGTGGCGGCGCTCGATCGGGCTCACCGGCTTCGTCGTGCTGGCGTTCCTGTTCATCCTCAACCAGGGCTACTGGGAAGAGACCACCGAGACCCTGACGCTGGTGCTGACCGCCTGCCTCGTGTGCATGGGGGTGGGCGTGCCGATCGGCATCTTCGCCGCGCACACGCCGCGCTTCTACGCGTTCCTCAGGCCGGTGCTCGACCTGATGCAGACGCTGCCGACATTTGTCTACCTGATCCCGGCCATCGTCTTCTTCGGCATCGGCATGGTGCCCGGCCTGATCGCCACGACGATCTTCGTGATCCCGGCGCCGATCCGGCTGACCCAGCTCGGCATCGCCTCGACGCCGCGGCCGCTGATCGAGGCGGCCGAGGCCTTCGGCGCCACGCCGCGCCAGGTGCTGCTCAAGGTCGAGCTGCCCTCGGCCATGCCGCAGATCATGGCGGGGCTGACCCAGACCATCATGCTGTCGCTGTCGATGGTGGTGATCGCCGCGCTGGTCGGCGCCGACGGCTTGGGCGTGCCGGTGGTGCGCGCGCTCAACCAGGTGAACACCTCGCTGGGGTTCGAGTCCGGCTTCGTCATCGTGGTGCTCGCCATCGTGCTCGACCGCGTGTTCCGCCGGGAGGAGGCGAAATGACCGAGCCGGTGGTCCGCTTCCAGGATGTCGACATCGTCTTCGGCAAGGATCCCGAGGCCGCCCTGCCCCTCATCGACAAGGGCCAGACGCGCGCCGAGATCAAGGAGGCGACCGGCCAGGTGCTCGGCGTGGCGGGCTGCACGCTCGACGTGATGGAGGGCGAGATCGTCGTCCTGATGGGCCTGTCGGGCTCGGGCAAGTCCACGCTCCTGCGCGCCGTGAACGGGCTCAACCGGGTGATCCGCGGCGCCTGCGAGGTGCGCTGCGACGGCGAGTGGCTGAACCCCGAGACCTGCTCGCCCGCCGATCTGCGATTCCTGCGCGGGCAGAACGTGGCGATGGTGTTCCAGCAGTTCGCGCTCCTGCCCTGGCGCACGGTGGCCGAGAATGTCGGGCTGGGGCTGGAGCTGGCCGGGATGCCGGTCGCCGAGCGGGCCGAGAAGGTGGCGAAGCAGCTCGAAATGGTCGGCCTCTCGGACTGGGGCGACCGTCGCGTGGGCGAGCTCTCGGGCGGCATGCAGCAGCGCGTCGGGCTGGCCCGCGCCTTCGCCACCGAGGCGCCGATCCTGCTTATGGACGAGCCGTTCTCCGCCCTCGACCCGCTGATCCGCACGCGCCTGCAGGACGAGCTGCTCGAGCTGCAGGAAAGCCTCAAGCGCACCATCATCTTCGTCAGCCACGACCTCGACGAGGCGGTGAAGCTCGGCCGGCGCATCGCCATCATGGAGGGCGGGCGGATCATCCAGACCGGCACACCGCAGGAGATCGTGCTCAGGCCCGCCGACGACTACGTGGCCGACTTCGTCACCCACATGAACCCGCTCGGCGTGCTGCGCGCGGCCGAGGTGATGGTGCCGGGCAACCCGCCCGAGGGCGCGGCCGAGGTCGCGCCCGAGACCTCGCTCAAGGAGGTCATGCGGATGCGGCTCGAGACCGGCAAGCCGGTCGCCATCGGCCGCGACCACGTGGTCACCGACGAGGCGATCCTGAAGGCCCTGGTGGGCGGCTGAAAGGGGTCTGACCGCGGCCGAATCCGGAGATTTCCGGGCGCCCGCACAGGCGTCCGAATTTGGACGCACACTCAACCAGTTGATTTCGCTGGATATCCCGTTTGGACGGTTTTCATGGTTAACGTGGCCGGGTTCGCGCCTCCGCCGCCCCCGCGTCAGGCATAACCGCGGTGGATGGACAGGGCGGAAAGATTGCCGCTACCATCGCGCACCCGGAGGTCACTCTCGGAGGGGGGATTCCCATGCAGTTGCAGGGCCAGCGCAGCATCAAGGCGAGCCGGGACGTGGTCTGGAAGGCGCTCAACGAGCCCGAGGTGCTGAAGGAATGCATCCCCGGCTGCGAGGAGCTCGAGCGCACCTCCGACACCACCTTCGAGGGCAAGGTCAAGCAAAAGATCGGGCCGGTAAACGCGCGCTTCACGGTGCTCGTCGAGCTCTCGGACATCGTCGAGGCGCAAAGCTACCGCATCTCCGGCGAGGGCAAGGGCGGCGCCGCCGGCTTCGCCAAGGGCGGCGCGGCGGTCACGCTCGAGGACGAGGGCGACGGCACGCTGCTCAGCTACGACGCCGAGGCCAAGGTGGGCGGCAAGCTCGCCCAGCTCGGCTCGCGCCTGGTCGACGGCTACGCGCGCAAGATGTCCGACGCGTTCTTCGACCGCTTCAAGGAGGCGGTGGAGCCGCCCGACGAGAACGAGAGCGGGACGGAAGCGGGTGGCGAGGCGGCGCAGACGGAACAGCGGGCCGAGCCTGCTTCAGGCAAAGACTCGGGAAAGAGAAAAAGGGGCTGGTTCAGGCGGCTGTTCGGCTGAACCGCCGGCACGACATTCGCCAAGGGAGGGATAAGAATGGCTTCCATAAGCCTGAAAGTGAACGGAAAACAGGTCTCGGGCGAAACCGAGGGGCGCACCTTGCTGGTGCAGTTCCTGCGCGAGACGCTCGGCCTCACCGGCACGCATGTCGGCTGCGACACCTCGCAGTGCGGCGCCTGCGTGGTGCTGGTGAACGGCGACAGCATCAAGGCCTGCACCATGCTCGCCGCCCAGGCCGACGGCGCCGAGGTCACCACCATCGAAGGCATGGCGAATCCGGACGGCTCGCTCGGCGTCATCCAGCAGGCGTTCCAGGACCACCACGGGCTGCAATGCGGCTTCTGCACGCCGGGCATGGTGATGTCGGCAGCCGACCTCTTGCAGAAGTACCCGAAGCCCTCCGAGCACGAGATCCGCGAATGGCTCGAGGGCAACATCTGCCGCTGCACCGGCTATCACAACATCGTCAAGGCCATCCAGGCCGCCGCCGCCAACATGGGCGGCCAGCGGACCGCGGCCGAGTAAGGGGAGGCGGACATGCCAAAGGATCACGGCATCGGCGCGAGCTCGAAGCGCCGCGAGGACGTGCGCTTCCTCACCGGCAAGGGCCAGTACACCGACGACATCAACCGCCCCGGCCAGGCGTACGCCTATTTCCTGCGCTCGAGCGTGGCGCACGGCAGGATCGGCAAGCGCGACACCTCGGCCGCGAAATCGGCGCCGGGGGTGGTGGCGGTCTTCACCGCCGAGGACCTCGCCGGCGCCGGCGGCGTGCCTTGCGGCTGGCAGGTCACCGGCAAGGACGGCCCGATGGCCGAGCCCAAGCACCCGATCCTCGCCGAGGGCAAGGTGCGCCATGTGGGCGACCCGGTCGCGGTGGTGATCGCCGAGACGCGCGAGCAGGCGCAGGACGCCGCCGAGCTGGTCGAGCTCGACATCGAGGACCTGCCCGCGGTGATCGACATGCGCGAGGCCATCGAGGGCCAGCCGGCGCTGGTGCATGACGACGTGCCGAACAATCTGTGCTTCGACTGGGAGTTCATCGCCGAGAACAAGGACGCGGTGGACGAGGCGATCAGGAACGCCCACCACGTCACCACGCTGGAGCTGGTGAACCAGCGCCTGGTCGCCAACGCCATGGAGCCGCGCGCGGCGATCGGCGAGTACGACCGGGCGCGCGACGAGCACACGCTCTACACCACCAGCCAGAACCCGCACGTGATCCGGCTGCTGATGGGGGCCTTCGTGCTGTCGATCCCCGAGCACAAGCTGCGCGTGGTGGCGCCCGACGTGGGCGGCGGCTTCGGCTCGAAGATGCACCACTACGCCGAGGAGGCCTTCGTCACCTGGGCGGCGAAGCAGGTGGGCCGGCCGGTGAAATGGACCGCCGACCGGTCCGAGGCCTTCATGTCCGACGCGCA
This sequence comes from Thermohalobaculum sp., assembly GCA_035513135.1. Taxonomy (GTDB): domain Bacteria; phylum Pseudomonadota; class Alphaproteobacteria; order Rhodobacterales; family Rhodobacteraceae; genus Thermohalobaculum. The sequence continues at coordinate 7,603 of DATKCQ010000134.1, read as the reverse complement.
GGGGCGCGACCACCGCACCAGGGTCGAGCTGGCGATGGACAAGGACGGCAAGTTCACGGCGCTGCGCTGCGCGACGCTCGCCAACATGGGGGCCTATCTCTCGACGTTTGCGCCGTGCATCCCGACCTACCTGCACGGTACGCTCCTGGCGGGGAACTACGCGACGCCGGCGGTCTACACCAACGTCAAGGCCGTCTTCACCAACACCGTGCCGGTGGATGCCTACAGGGGCGCCGGGCGGCCCGAGGCGACCTACCAGATCGAGCGCACCATCGACAAGGCGGCGCGCGAGATCGGCGTCGACCCGATGGAGCTGCGGCGCCGCAACTTCATCAAGCCCGAGCAGTTTCCCTACCAGACGCCGGTGGCGGTGAACTACGACACCGGCAACTACGACGCGACGCTCGACAAGGCGGTCGAGCTCGCCGACGTGGCCGGCTTCCCGGCCCGCAAGGAGGAGAGCAGGAAGCGGGGCAAGCTGCGCGGCTTGGGCATCGCCAGCTACATCGAGGCCTGCGGCATCGCGCCCTCCTCGCTGGTCGGCGCGCTGGGCGCGCGGGCCGGGCTCTACGAGGCGGCGACGGTGCGGGTGAACCCCACCGGCAGCGTCACCGTGTTCACCGGCTCGCACTCCCACGGCCAGGGGCACGAGACGACGTTCGCGCAGGTGGTGGCCGAGATGCTCGGCTGCGACGAGAGCGCGGTGGACATCGTGCACGGCGACACCGCCCGCGTGCCGTTCGGCATGGGCACCTACGGCTCGCGCTCGCTGGCGGTGGGCGGCTCGGCGATCCACCGCTCGCTCGAGAAGATCATCGACAAGGGCAAGAAGATCGCGGCGCACCTGCTCGAGGCGTCCGAGAGCGACATCGCGTTCGAGGGCGGCAAGTTCACGGTGGCCGGCACCGACAAGGCGGTCGACTGGGGCACCGTGGCGCTGACGGCCTACGTGCCGCACAACTTCCCGCACGAGACGCTGGAGCCGGGGCTGGAGGAGACCTCGTTCTACGACCCCAAGAACTTCACCTTCCCGGCCGGCACCTACATCTGCGAGGCGGAGGTGGACCCCGACACCGGCAAGGTGGAGATCGCCAGCTTCGTCGCCGCCGACGACTTCGGCAACGTCGTCAACCCGATGATCGTCGAGGGCCAGGTGCATGGCGGGCTGGCGCAGGGGCTGGGGCAGGCGCTCTTGGAGAACTGCGTCTATGACGCGGAGGGCCAGCTCGTGAGCGCCAGCTACATGGACTACGCCATTCCGCGGGCCGGCGATTTGCCGATGTTCGTCGTCGACCATTCCTGCGTCACGCCCTGCACGCACAACCCGCTGGGGGTGAAGGGCTGCGGCGAGGCCGGGGCCATCGGCTCGCCGCCGGCGCTGGTCAACGCGGTGATCGACGCGCTCAGCGAGCTGGGCGTCGAGCACATCGACATGCCGTTGAGCCCGTCCCGCGTCTGGACGGCGATCCAAGAGGCGAAGCACTGAGGGAGGGCGGAATGTACGAGTTCGAATATGTGAGGCCGAAGTCGGTGGACGAGGCGGTGAAGGCGCTCGGGGCCGAGGACGCCCAGGCGCTCGCCGGCGGGCAGACGCTGATCCCGACGCTCAAGCAGCGGCTGGCCCAGCCCTCGGTGCTGGTGGACCTGACCGGCTGCCTGAGCCGCGAGGTCAAGGCCACCGGCGACGGCGGCTGCGAGATCGGGGGCGCGGCGACGCACATGACGGTCGCCACCTCGCGCGACGCGCCGGAGTGGCTGCGGGCCGTCGCCTGGCACATCGGCGACGCGCAGGTGCGGAATTGCGGCACCATCGGCGGCAGCCTCGCCAACAACGACCCGGCGGCGTGCTACCCCGCTTCGGTGCTGGCGAGCGGCGCCACGGTGAAGACCAACAAGCGCGCGATCGCGGCGGACGACTATTTCCGTGGCCTGTTCGAGACGGCGCTCGAGGAGGGCGAGATCATCACTTCGGTGGTCTTCCCGAAGGTCGAGGCGGCGAACTACCAGAAGTTCGAGCAGCCGGCCTCGCATTTCCCGCTTGTCGGCGTCTGCGTCGCCAGGACGGGCGACGGCGTGCGGGTGGCGGTGACGGGTGCCTCGGAGGGCGGCGTCTACCGCTGGACCGAGGCCGAGCAGGCGCTGTCGGCGGGTTTCTCGCCCGACGCGGTGCAGGACCTCAGGGTCTCGCCCGACGGCATGATGGGCGATTTGCACGGCACGCCCGAATACCGCGCCCACCTCGTCGGCGTGCTGACCCGGCGGGCCGTGGCCGCCTGCGGGTGAGCCGCAAGCGGCGCCGGGCAGCGGCCGCCCCTGCCGCGCGGCAATGAGCGCCGCCTTCGCCCCGCGCGATCCGGACTACCGCGACCGGGTCTTCGCCTCGTTCGCCCGGCAGAACTTCATGGCGCTGCTCGGCGCGCGGGTCGTCTCGGTCGCCCCCGGCGCGGTGGAGATCGAGCTGCCGCTGCGCGCCGAGCTCGAGCAGCAGCACGGCTACGCCCATGCCGGCGCCGCCTGGTCCATCGCCGACTCGGCCGCCGGCTACGCCTCGCAGAGCCTGATGGCGGCCGACGAGGGCGTGCTGACGGTGGAGCTCAAGATCAACCTGCTCGCGCCGGCGAAGGGCGCGCGCCTGGTCGCCCGCGGCCGGGTCGAGCGCGCCGGGCGGCGCCTGGTCGTGGCGCGCGCGGACGTCTACGCAACGGACGGCGGCAGCGAGTCCCACATCGCCATCGCGCTCGGCAGCTTCATGGCGCTGGGCGGCCTCGCCGACAAGACCTGACGAGGGGGAACCGGATGACCGGGAAACTGACCGGCGGCTGCCTGTGCGGCGCCATCCGCTTCAGCGTGACGGGGCCGGTCGAGCCGCCCCTCGCCTGCCATTGCCGCGAGTGCCAGCGCCAGTCGGGCAGCCACTGGGTGGCGATCACCGCGCCGCGCGCCGCCGTCGAGATCGCCGGCGAGCCGGCCTGGTTCAGCGCCAGCCCGCGCGCCCGGCGCGGCTTCTGCCCGCGCTGCGGCGGCTTCCTGTTCTGGGAGCCCGCCGCCGGCGGCAGCATCGACATCGCCTTCGGCAACCTCGACGACCCGGGCGACCTTCACCTCGCCGGCCACCTCTGGTGCGACGAGGCGCGGCTGCCGGTGCCCGACGACGGCACCCCGCATTACCCGCGGGGCCGATGACCCTCACACCGTCAGCCCCTCCGGCTCGGGCAGGCCATTGGCGCGGCAGCAGGCGGTCAGCGTGTTGGCGAGCAGGCAGGCGATGGTCATCGGCCCGACCCCGCCGGGGACCGGGGTGATGGCGCCGGCCACTTCGGACGCGCCCGCGAAGTCCACGTCGCCGACGATGCGGTGCTTGCCCGCGCCCTTCTCGGGTGCCGGCACCCGGTTGATGCCGACATCGATCACCGTGGCGCCGGGCTTGATCCAGCCGGCCTCGACCATCGCGGGGCGGCCCACGGCGGCGACGAGAATGTCGGCGCGCCGGCACACGCCGGGCAGGTCGCGGGTGCGGCTGTGCGCCACCGTCACCGTGCAGCTCTCGCGCAGCAGCAGCTGGGCCATGGGCTTGCCGACGATGTTCGAACGGCCCACCACCACCGCCTCCGCGCCCGAGAGGTCGCCGAGTCGGTCGCGCAGCAGCATCAGGCAGCCGAGCGGCGTGCACGGCACCATCGCCTTCTGCCCGGTGCCGAGCAGCCCGACGTTGAAGATATGAAAGCCGTCGGCGTCCTTCGCCGGGTCGAGCGCGTTGATCACCAGCTCGCTGTTCAGGTGCCCGGGCAGCGGCAGCTGCACCAGGATGCCGTGAATCTTCGGGTCCTGGTTCAGCCGGTCGATCAGGCCCAGCAGCTCCGCCTCGGAGGTCGCGGCGTCGAGGTCGTGCTCCTCGGAGTGCATGCCGACCTCCAGCGTCGCCTTGGCCTTGTTGCGCACGTAGACCTGGCTCGCCGGGTTCTCGCCGACCAGCACCACCGCGAGGCCCGGCGTGATGCCGTGCCCGGCCTTGAGGCGGGTGACCTGCTCGCCCACCCGGGCGCGCACATCCGCGGCGAAGGCCTTCCCGTCGATGATGCCGGCGGTCATGTCGCTCTCCCTCGGGTGGATGGAGTCAGCCGCGCCCGCGATAGGGGGCCACGCCCTGCTCGGGCAGCCACAGCCCCTCGGGCGGGGCGCCGGTCTGCCAGAACACGTCGATCGGCATGCCGCCGCGCGGGAACCAGTAGCCGCCGATCCGCAGCCAGCGCGGGGCGATCGCCGCGACGATGCGCTTGCCGATCGCCACCGTGCAGTCCTCGTGGAAGGCGCCGTGGTTGCGGAATGCGGCGAGGTAGAGCTTGAGCGACTTCGACTCGACGATGAATTCGTCGGGCACGTAGTCGATCACCAGATGCGCGAAGTCCGGCTGGCCGGTGACCGGGCAGAGCGCGGTGAACTCCGGGCAGACGAAGCGCGCGACGTAAGTGGTGTCGCGGTGCGGGTTCGGCACCGGGTCGAGGCTGGCCTCGTCCGGGTGCGCCGGGATCGCGGCCGGCTGGCCAAGCGCGGTGAGCTTCGCGTCCGTCATGCGCGCCCCTTAGCGCGGGGCCGGCGGCCGCGCAATATCGCCGGCCGCCCGGGGGCGGAAATTTGCCGGCGCATCAGGCGACCACGTTGTGCGCCGGGCCGTAGGGAAAGCCGGTGATGTTCTCGGCGCCGTCCGCGCTGACCACCAGGATGTCGTGCTCGCGGTAGCCGCCGGCGCCGGGCCGGCCCTCGGGGATGGTCAGCATCGGCTCCATCGAGACCACCATGCCCGCCTCGAGCACCGTGTCGATGTCCTCGCGCAGCTCGAGCCCGGCCTCGCGGCCGTAGTAGTGGCTGAGGATGCCGAAGGAGTGGCCGTAGCCGAAGGTGCGGTACTGGAGCAGGTCGCGCCCGGCGAGGAAGGCGTTGATCCGGGCGCAGATGTCGGAGCAGCGCGCGCCCGGGCGGATCAGCGACAGCCCGAGCTCGTGCGCGGCGACGTTCGCCTCCCAGACATCGAGCGAGGCCGGGTCGGGCTCGCCGAGGAACAGCGTGCGCTCGAGCGCCGTGTAGTAGCCCGAGATCATCGGGAAGGCGTTCATGCTCAGGATGTCGCCCCGCGCCAGGCGCCGCGCGGTGACCGGGTTGTGGGCGCCGTCGGTGTTCAACCCGGACTGGAACCAGACCCAGGAGTCGCGGATCTCCGAGTCGGGGAAGGCGCGGGCGATCTCGAGCTCCATGGCGTCGCGCCCGGCCTGGGCGATCTCGATCTCGCTGGCGCCGGGGCGCACGGCGTCGCGCAGGGCGTGGCCGGCGAGGTCGGCGACGCGCGCGCCCTCGCGGATCAGGGCGATCTCCTCGTGCGATTTCAGCATGCGCGCGGCCATGGCGGCGGGCGCGATGTCCACCGTGCGCGGGGCGCCGAGGAACTCGGCGAGCCGCTGGGCCTGCTGCAGCGTCAGGTGGTCGCCCTCGATGCCGACGGTGCTGACCGGCCCGGCGATCTCGCGCACGGCGCGCCAGAAGTTGTCGCGCTTCCAGTCGGTGTAGACCAGGTTCTCGTCCACCGAGCGCCGCCAGGGCTGGCCGCCGTCGACATTGGCCGAGACGGTGACGCAGCGCTCGGGCGTGACGACGCAGGCGAAGGGCCGGCCGAAGGCGCAGTAGAGAAAACCCGAATGGTAGGCGATGTTGTGCATCGAGGTGAGGATCGCCGCCTCGACGCCCGCCGCGCCCATGATGCGGCGCAAGGCGGCGAGCCGGCGGTCGTACTCGGCGCGCGAGAAGGGCAGCGGGGCCTTCGCGCCATTATGGAAGGTGAAGAACTCGGGACGGTCGGGCGTGGACATCGGGGCCTCCGTGCGCTCCCGGGGGGGAGGATCGCCTCCGCCGGGCGAGGGATCCCGGCGTGCAGGACGGAGCGGGCCGGAAAAACCGACCTGTGGCCCGCGAGCTGGCCGGATTCCCGGCCGGGGCGACGCCATCGCCCCGCGCTCGAGGCCGCTTATAGGAGCGAATCGGGCAACCGGAAAGAGTGATCGGGAGGTCGATCCCGTGGCCGGTCCGGCTGCCTCTCCCCCTTCCCCTCTCCCAACGGGAGAGGGGTGCCCCGGTGGCGCGGTCCGGGCAAGACCGCTCAGACCGGGCGCGGCGGAAAAGCCCCTCTCCCCCTGGGAGAGGGGTTTGGGGAGAGGCATTGGGAAATTTCTAGGGGCGGGCCGACGCCCGCGCCAGCGCCCGCCAGCCGATGTCGCGGCGGCAGAAGCCCTCGGGCCAGTCGATGCGGTCGATGGCGGCATAGGCGCGGGCGCGCGCCTCGGCGAGGTCGCGGCCCATCGCCGAGACGTTCAGCACCCGCCCGCCATCGGCGAGCACGCGCCCGCCCTCGGCGCGCGTGCCGGCGTGGAACACGGTCACGCCATCGACTTCCGAAGCCGCGTCCAGTCCCTTGATTTCTGAGTCTTTCCCGTAGGTGCCTGGGTAGCCCTGCGCGGCCATCACGACGGTGATCGCCGCCTTGGGCCGCCAGTCGAGCGTCATGCCGTCGAGCCCGCCCGCGGCGCAGGCCATCAGCGCCGGCAGGAGGTCCGAGCCGAGCCGCAGCATCAGCACCTGGCACTCCGGGTCGCCGAAGCGCACGTTGAACTCGACGAGCCGCGGGCCGCTCTCGCCGATCATCAGCCCGGCATAGAGCACGCCGCGGTAGGGCGTGCCGCGCCGGGCCATCTCGGCGATCACCGGGCGGACGATCTCGTCGAGCGCGCGGCGCTCCATCTCGGGCGTCATCACCGGGGCGGGCGCGTAGGCGCCCATGCCGCCGGTGTTCGGGCCCGCATCACCGTCGAAGGCGCGCTTGTGGTCCTGCGCCGAGATCAGCGGCAGCACCGTCTCGCCGTCGGTCAGCGCGAAGAAGCTCGCCTCCTCGCCCGCCATGAACTCCTCGATCACCACCGAGGCGCCGGCCTCGCCGAACGCCCCGCCCAGCATGCGGTCGATGGCGGCCTCGGCCTCGGCCACGGTCTGCGCCACCACCACGCCCTTGCCGGCGGCGAGCCCGTCGGCCTTGACGACGATCGGCGCGCCCTCGTCGCGCACGAACTCCTTGGCGGCCTCGGCCTCGGTGAAGCGCGCCCAGGCGGCGGTGGGGGCGCCGCAGGCGTCGGCCACCTGCTTGGCGAAGGCCTTGGAGGCCTCGAGCCGCGCCGCCTCGCGCTTGGGCCCGAAGGCCGGGATGCCGGCCGCCTCGAGCGCGTCCACCACGCCCGCCGCCAGCGGCGCCTCGGGGCCGACGATGACGAAGCCGATGCGGCGCGCGCGGCAAAATTCGGCGACCGCCGCGCCGTCCGCGGGGTCGAGCGCCACGCACTCGGCGAGCGCCGCGATCCCGGCATTGCCCGGCGCGGCGTAGAGCCGGCCCGCCAGCGGGCTTTTCGCCACCGCCCAGGCCAGCGCGTGCTCGCGCCCGCCGCCGCCGAGGATCAGGATGTCCATGCGCTCGCCTCCCCCGCCGGCGCGCTGCTCGAGCGCCACCTCCAGCGCCAGCCGGTCGAGCCGAACCGCCGCCGTCTCCGCGCGCAGCGCCGCGAGCCGCCGC
>DATKCQ010000133.1:0-15951 GCA_035513135.1 Thermohalobaculum sp. | reverse complement strand
GGACCGGAGGCGCGGGCGGCAAGGGCCCGCACCGCGCAGCGACAGGGAGGGATCATGGACATGCCCAGGCTCATCAGGACCGGCGTGGGCGCGGCGCTCGCGCTCGCCATCGCGCTGCCGATCGTGGCGCTGCCCGCGGCGGCGCAGGTGGAATCGCGCGACCCGATCCGGCTGACGCTGCACGACTGGACCGGCCAGCTTCTCACCACCAACATCATGGGCGAGGTGCTTCAGCGCGCCGGCTACAACGTCGAGTACGTGCAGGCCGACTACATCGCCCAGTTCGCCGGGCTCAAGACCGGCGACCTGCACGTGGCCATGGAGATGTGGGAGACCACCGGCCGCGACGCCATGGACGAGGCGACCGCGACGGGCCTCGTCGAGAACCTCGGCGAGACCGGGATGCTCGCCATCGAGGAGTGGTGGTATCCCCTCTACATGAAGGAGAAGTGCCCCGGCCTGCCCGACTGGGAGGCGCTCAAGGACCCCGCCTGCGCCGAGGCGTTCTCGGTGCCCGAGACCCATCCCAAGGGCCGCTATCTCGGCGGGCCGGTGACCTGGGGCGGCTATGACGACGAGCGCGCCGAGGCGCTCGACCTGCCCTTCGAGGTGGTCCATGCGGGCACCGACGCGGCGCTGTTCGCCGAGCTCGAGTCCGCCTACCAGCGCCAGGCGCCGATCATGCAGTGGGTCTACACGCCGCACTGGGCGCCGATCAAGTACGAGGGCGAGTGGGTCGCGTTCCCACCCTACACGCCCGAGTGCTACGCCGACCCGTCCTGGGGGGTGAACCCGGACCTGGCCTATGACTGCGCCAAGCCGCGCGGGCCGATCTGGAAGGTCGCCTGGGCCGGCGTGAAGGACAAGTGGCCCGGCGCGCACAAGGCGATCGTCGCCTTCAACGTCGAGAACGAGGAGATGGGCGCGATGATCGCCGCCGTCGACCTCGAGGGGCGCGCCCTCGACGCGGTGGTGGCCGAGTGGATGGCCGCGAACGAGGCCCGCTGGTCGGAGTGGATCAGGTGAGCCAACCCCGCCGCGGGCCGGACCCGCGGCGGGACGCCGCGCCGCTTGCGCCGATGACTGACGCCCCGGTTGCCCCGGTCGCCCCTGGCGCCCCCGCCGCCCCGGCCGCCCCGGCCGCCCCTGGCGCCGGGAGCGCCGTGAAGCTCGAATGCCGGGCCGTGTGGAAGCTGTTCGGGCCGGGCGCCGAGCGCTACCTCGAGCGCCCCGATGCCAGCGCCGAAGGGGCCGCGGCGGCCGGGCTGGTGGTGGCGGTGGCCGATGTCGGCCTCGCCGTGCGCGAGGGCGAGATCTTCGTCATCATGGGGCTGTCGGGCTCGGGGAAATCGACGCTGGTGCGCTGCATGTCGCGCCTGATCGAGCCCACCGCCGGCGCGGTGCTGTTCAACGGCGAGGACCTGCGCGCCATGCCGGCGCGCCGGCTGATCGAGATCCGCCGGCACCGCATGGGCATGGTGTTCCAGCACTTCGCGCTCCTGCCGCACCTGACCGTGCTCGGCAACGTGGCGTTTCCCCTCGAGGTGCAGGGCGTCCCGCGGTCCGAGCGCGAGACCCGCGCCCGCGCGGTGATCGAGCTGGTCGGCCTCGAGGGCCGCGAGCGGTTCTTTCCGCACGAGCTCTCGGGCGGCCAGCAGCAGCGCGTCGGGCTCGCCCGCTCGCTCTCGGTCGAGCCCGAGCTGTGGTTCCTCGACGAGCCGTTCTCCGCCCTCGACCCGCTGATCCGGCGCGAGATGCAGGACGAGTTCATCCGCCTGCAATCGGTGCTCAGGAAGACCATCGTCTTCATCACCCACGACTTCGACGAGGCGATCCGGCTGGCCGACCGCATCGCCATCATGAAGGACGGCGCGATCGTGCAGACCGGCACGCCCGAGGAGCTGGTGCTGCACCCGGCCGACGCCTACGTCGCCGAGTTCACCCGCGCCGTCGCCAGGGCCAAGGTGGTGCGCGTCGCCTCGCTGATGCGCGGGCCGGACCGCGAGGCGCGCCCCGAGGTCGCCGCCGACCTGACCATCGCCGAGGCCGCGCCGCGCTTCGCCGAAGGCGTGGCGGCGCTCGCCGTGCGCGACGGCGCGGGCGCGCCGGCCGGCACGCTGTGGCGCGACGACGTGGTCGCGCTGATGCTGGAGGGCTGAGCCGGTGGACGCCGCCCCCGCACGCGCCGCGCCCGGCTGGCGGCCCGCGCCCGGGGCGCTGCTGTGGGGCGGGGCGCTGGCGGCGTTCGCCGTGCTGTGGCTGTGGGGGCGGCCGGTGGCGGCGTGGGCCTTCGAGGTGCCGCGCGGCTGGCGCCTGCCGCTCAGCCGCTGGATCGGCGACGTCATGCGCTGGCTGGTCGAGGACGCCAGCTTCGGCCTCTTCAGCTTCACCGAGCTGACCCGCTTCATCGCGGCGGTGATCGAGGCGCCCTACCGGGCGGCGCTGAGCCTGCTCTCGACCGGGTTCCTGGAGGGCCAGGGCTCGGACGCCGTGCAGGTGGTGCCGCCCCTGTCCTGGCTGGCGGTGATCGGGCTGGTGGCGCTGATGGGCCACCACGCCGGGGGCTGGCGGCTGGCGGCGCTGGTGGCGGGGTGCTTCGGCTTTCTCGCGGTGTTCGGCCAGTGGGCGAACGCCATGGTGACGCTGGCCTCGATCCTGATCGCGGTGCCGATGGGGGTGGCGGGCGGGCTGCTGCTCGGCATCGCCGGGCACCGCTGGCCGCGCGTCAGACGGGGGCTCACCCCCGTGCTCGACCTGATGCAGACGGTGCCCGTCTTCGCCTACCTGGTGCCGATCCTGTTCCTGTTCGGCTTCGGCCCGGTCTCCGCCGTGGTCGCCACCATCATCTACGCCCTGCCGCCGATGACCCGGGTGGCGATGCTGGCGCTCGCCTCGGTGCCCGAGGAGGTGCGCGAGCTCGGCCGCATGGTCGGCTGCACGCGGCGCCAGATGACCTGGCGGGTGCTGGTGCCCTCGGCCATGCCGGGGCTGATGGTCGGCGTCAACCAGGTGATCATGCTGTCGCTCAACATGGTGATCATCGCCTCGATGATCGGCGCCGGGGGGCTGGGCTACCAGGTGCTCGCGGCGCTCAGGCGGCTCGACATCGGCACCGGCATCGAGGCGGGCTTCGCCATCGTGGCGCTGGCGGTGGCGCTCGACCGCCTCAGCCAGGCCTACGCCGCGAAGGCGCCGGGCGGCGCGGCGCGCACGGGGGGCCTGATCGCGCGCCACCCGCACCTCGCCGCGGGCCTGGCGCTGGTGGCGGTGACGACGCTCGGCGGCTTCCTCTGGCCGGCGCTGCGCGCCTATCCCGAGGCGTGGGCGCTTTCCACCGGCGACTTCTGGGCGCAGATCGTGCGCTGGATCAACGTCAACTACTTCGACACCCTCGACGGCATCAAGAGCGCCCTGCTGCTCAACCTGATGATCCCCTTCAAGCGCTTTCTCATCGGCCTGCCGTGGCTCGGCGTCGCGGCGCTGGCGGCGCTCGCCGGCTGGCGGCTGGGCGGGCCGCGGCTCGCCGCGCTGGCCGGCGGGCTGGTCGCCCTGATCGCCTCGTTCGGGCTGTGGGAGGAGGCGATGACCACGGTCTATCTGTGCGGCATCTCGGTCGTCATCGCCTCGCTGATCGGCATGCCGGTGGCGGTCCTGACGGCCGGGCACCGCCGCGCCTGGCCCGTCGTGCAGGCGGTCATCGACACGTTGCAGACGCTGCCGTCCTTCGTCTACCTGATCCCGGCGGTCATGCTGTTCCGCGTCGGCGACTTCACGGCGATGCTGGCGGTGGTGGCCTACGCCATCGCGCCGGCCATCCGCTACAGCGCGCTGGGGCTGCGCCAGGTCGACCCGCGCCTGATCGAGGCGGGCCGGGCGGCGGGCTGCACCCCGTGGCAGCTCCTGGTGAAGATCCGCCTCAAGCTGGCGCTGCCCGAGATCATGCTGGGCGTCAACCAGACCATCATGCTGGCGCTCTCGATGCTGGTGATCACCGCGCTGGTCGGCACCCGCGACCTCGGCCAGGAGGTCTACATCGCGCTGACCAAGGCCGACACCGGGCGCGGGCTGGTGGCGGGCCTCTCGGTCGCCTTCATCGCCATCGTCGCCGACCGCCTGCTCGGCGCGGGGGCCGTGCGCATGCGCGAGCGGCTGGGGCTGCAAAGGGGGACGCGATGAGCGGCACGGCGAGCGATCCCGGGGCGCGCATCGAGGCGCTGGGGATCTGGCAGGGGCCGGTGACCTGGGAGCCGCTGCACGGCGGCCTCTCGAACGAGAGCTTCACCGCCCGGGACCGGCGCGGCAGATACGTGGTGCGCTTCGGCCGCGACTTCCCGTTCCACCACGTCTGGCGCGCACGTGAGGCGATGGTCGCCCGCGCCGCCCATACGGCGGGCTTCGCGCCCGAGGTGATCCACACCGCCCCCGGAATCATGGTCGCGCGCTTCATCGAGGGCCGCACCTGCGGCGCCGGGGACGTGCGCGCCAACATCGCCCGCATCGCCGCGCTGGTGCGCCGCTTCCACGACCAGATGCCGCGCCATGTCTCGGGCCCCGCCTTCCTGTTCTGGCCGTTCCACGTGATCCGCGACTACGCCCGCACGCTCGAGGCGGGCGGCAGCCGCATGGCGCCGCGGATGCCTGAGTTCCTCGCCCTCGCCGGGGAGATGGAGCGGGCGCAGGTTCCCATGCCCATCGTCTTCGGCCACCACGACCTGCTGCCGGCGAACTTCATCGACGACGGCGCGCGGCTGTGGCTGATCGACTTCGAATACGCCGGCTTCGGCACGGCGATGTTCGACCTCGCCGGCATCGCCGCGAACGCCGGGTTCGACGCGGGCGAGGCCGAGGCCCTGCTGGCGACCTATCTCGGCACGGCGCCGGACGCGGCGCTGCTGCGCAGCCACGCCGCCATGCAGTGCGCCTCGCTGCTGCGCGAGGCGATGTGGAGCATGGTGTCCGAGCTCCATCTCGACGCCCCCGGCGCCGACTACGTCGCCTACACGGCCGCGAACCTCGACGCGCTCGACGCGGCGCTGGCCGCCTGGCGCGCCCGCTTCGGAGGGGACTGAGCGATGGCGCTACCCGCGCAGGCGGAGATCGTCGTCATCGGCGGCGGCATCATCGGCTGTTCGACCGCCTATCACCTGGCGCGCGACCACAAGGCCGACGTGGTGCTGCTCGAGCAGGGCAGGCTCACCTGCGGCTCGACCTGGCACGCGGCGGGGCTGGTGGGCCAGCTCCGCTCCTCGGCCTCGATCACGCAGGTGCTGAAATACTCGGTCGAGCTCTACAAGCGCCTCGCCGCCGAGACCGGGCTGGAGACCGGCTGGAAGATGACCGGCTGCCTGCGGCTGGCCACGAACCCCGACCGCTGGACCGAGTATCGCCGGCTCGCCACCACGGCGCGCAGCTTCGGCATGGAGATGCACCTGGTCTCGCCCGACGAAGTGAAACGCATGTGGCCGCTCGTGGAGACCGCCGACCTCGTCGGCGCGAGCTGGCTGCCGACCGATGGCCAGGCCAGCCCTTCCGACATCACCCAGTCGCTGGCGAAGGGCGCCCGGATGCACGGTGCCCGCCTGCACGAGGGCGTCCGCGTCACCGGCTTTCGCATGGACGGCCCGCGCATCACCCATGTGGAGACGAGCGAGGGCGCCATCGCCTGCGCGCGCGTGGTGAACTGCGCCGGCCAGTGGGCGCGCCAGCTCGGCGCCATGGCGGGCGTGCTGGTGCCGCTCCAGCCGGTCAAGCACCAGTATATCGTCACCGAGCCGATCCCCGGCCTCGCCCCCGACAGCCCGACCATCCGCGACCCCGACCGGCTGATCTACTTCAAGGAGGAGGTCGGCGGTCTGGTGATGGGCGGCTACGAGCGCGACCCGATCGCCTGGACCACCGGCGACGTGCCGGGCGACTTCGCCTTCCAGCTCTTCGCGGACGACTGGGACCACTTCGCCCAGCACATGCACGAGGCCATCGCCCGCGTCCCGGCGCTCAACGAGGCCGGCGTCAAGCAGATGGTCAACGGCCCCGAGAGCTTCACGCCCGACGGCAACTTCATCCTCGGCCGCGCCCCTCAATGCGCCAACATGTATGTGGGTGCGGGTTTCAACGCCTTCGGCATCGCCGCGGCCGGCGGCGCCGGCTGGGTGCTGGCGCAATGGGTGGTGGACGGCGAGGCGCCGATGGACCTGTGGGTGGTGGACATCCGCCGCTTCTCCGACCTGCACCGCGACCGCGACTGGGTGCGCGCGCGCACGCTCGAGGCCTACGGCCGGCACTACGCCATCGCCTATCCGCACGAGGAATACTTGTCGGGCCGCCCGCGCATCGTCTCCCCCCTCTACGCGCGGCTCGAGGCGCACCGCGCCGTGTTCGGCTCGAAGCTCGGCTGGGAGCGCCCCAACTGGTTCGCGCCCCCAGGCACCGAGCCGCGCGATATCCCCGGCATGGGCCGGCCCAACTGGTTCGAGCCGGTGGGCGCCGAGCACCGATGCGTGCGCGAGGCCGTCGGCGTCTTCGACCAGTCCTCCTTCGCCAAGTTCGAGGTGACGGGCCGCGACGCCGCCGCGACGCTCGAATGGATCTGCGCCAACCGCGTCGCCCGCGACACGGGCCGCCTCACCTACACCCAGCTCCTCAACACGCGCGGCGGCATCGAGTGCGACCTCACCGTGGCGCGCCTCGCCGAGGACCGCTTCTACATCGTCACCGGCACCGGCTTTCGCACCCACGACGCGGCCTGGATCGCCGAGCACATCCCGGCCGGCAGCGCCGCCCGCCTGCGCGACGTGACCGAGGACTGGGGCACCCTCTCGTTCATGGGCCCGCGCGCCCGCGCCGTGCTCGAGCGGGTCACGCGGGCGGATGTCTCGAACGCCGCCATGCCCTTCGGCCACGCCCGCGAGATCGAGGCCGCCGGGGCGGTGGTGCGCGCCCTGCGCGTCACCTATGCGGGCGAGCTCGGCTGGGAGCTGCACGTGCCCATCGCCGCCACCGGCGAGCTGTTCGACGCGCTGATGCAGGCGGGCGCGCCGTTCGGGCTGCGTCCCGTCGGCTACCGGGCGCTCGAGTCGCTCAGGCTCGAGAAGGGCTACCGCGCCTGGGGCTCGGACATCACGCCCAACGACTCGCCCCTCGAGGCCGGGCTCGGCTGGGCGGTGAAGCTGCGCACGGACACCGACTTCCTCGGCCGCGCGGCGGTCGAGCGGGCGGCGAACCGGTTGCCTGCAAAGCGCCTCGCCGGCTTCACCGTCGAGGATCCCGGGGTCGTCCTGCTCGGCCGCGAGACGATCCTGCGCGACGGCGCCTATGCCGGGTATCTCACCAGCGGCGGCTTCGGCTACACGGTGGGCCGGCCCATCGGCTACGGCTACGTGCGCCACGCCGCGGGGGTCACCGGGGACTGGCTGAGCGCGGGCCGCTACGAGCTGGTCGTTGCCGGCGAGCGCGTCCCGGCCCGGCTCCACCTCGCACCGCTTTACGACCCCTCCGGCGCGCGCGTGCGAAGCTGAGGCCGCGCCCCGCCCGGCCGACGAGCGCCCGAACGATCGAACGCGTGACGGAACGCGTGACGGAACGCGTGATGTGGAACGCGTGTGCCGGATGGCCTGGCTGGGGCGCCAGGATTCGAACCTGGGATCACGGGACCAAAACCCGTTGCCTTGCCACTTGGCCACGCCCCAATCGCGGG
This sequence comes from Thermohalobaculum sp., assembly GCA_035513135.1. GTDB lineage: Bacteria > Pseudomonadota > Alphaproteobacteria > Rhodobacterales > Rhodobacteraceae > Thermohalobaculum. The sequence continues at coordinate 8,258 of DATKCQ010000133.1, read as the reverse complement.
CGAAACCTAGACGCCGGCTCGTTGCCTCGCAAGTCCCCCCCGCAAGTCCCCCCGCCCTGCGCGGACCGCGGCAAATCGCGGGTTGCGGCGGGCCCGGGCCGGCGATATATAGCGCGGCGCTGGTCGCGGAGTGTAGCTCAGCTTGGTAGAGCACCGTCTTCGGGAGGCGGGGGCCGGTGGTTCGAATCCACTCACTCCGACCAGCCGGCCGGCCCGCTCGCGTGCCATGCACCTTGCGCCTTGCACGGGGTGGGGAATTCTGGAATAAGCGGGGCCGTCCACGGATGCGGGTGTAGCTCAGGGGTAGAGCACAACCTTGCCAAGGTTGGGGTCGTGGGTTCGAATCCCATCGCCCGCTCCAGATTCGCCAAACAATGCGCAGATGCGCAACGGCGAAAGCCGGCGCGTCGAGGCGCTACGGCCGCTTCGATGGTCCCGGATTCGTGGTGGCATCCCCGTCCGGCGGGGCCTGCGCCGTGTCCGCCGGCGTGTCTGGCGTATCCGGGGTATCCGTCTCGTCGAGCAGGATTCGCTCCGCGGCGCCGTCGAGGTCCTCGTACTGCCCGGCCTTCAGCGACCAGAGAAAGGCCGCCAGGCCGATCGCGCCGAGGCCGAGCGAGATGGGGATCAGGTAGAGCAGCACGCTCATCGGGCCGGCTCCATCGCGGGCGCGATCCGCTCGCCGGTCCTTGCGGCCTGCGTGCGCAGCTTCCACCGTGCCGGAAAGCCGCCGTTCAGGCGCATGGCGTTGGCCACGACCAGGATCGAGGACGACGACATGGCCAGCGCGGCGAACAGCGGCGTGACCTGGCCGGACACCGCGAACGGCAGCGCCAGCGCGTTGTAGAGCACGGCGAGGCCGAGGTTCTGGCGCACCAGCCGGCGGGCGCGGCAGGCGATCTCGAGCGCGAACGGCACCGCGTCCAGGCCGTCGCGCAGGAACACGAAATCGGCCGCGTTGCGCCCGATATCGGCGGCGTCCGCCGGCGCCATCGAGACATGCGCCCGGCCCAGCGCCGGCGCGTCGTTGAGCCCGTCGCCCACCATCAGCACCTTGCGCCCGGCGTCGCCAAGGGTGGCAAGCCGGGCGACCTTGCCGCCGGGCCGGACGCCCGCGCCGTGGCGCGCGATGCCCAGCGCCGCCGCGAGTCTGGCGACCGGCGCGGCATGGTCGCCGGAGAGGATCTCGACGGCGATGCCGCGCCGCCCGAGCGCCTCGACGGTCGCGCGCGCCCCCGGACGCACCGGGTCGTCGAAGCCAAAATCCGCGAGCAACCTGCCGTTTCGCGACAGCACCGCGTCGGGCCGGCCCGACCGGGTGGCGAGCGCGCCCGGATCGTCCAGCGCCCAGTCGGCGCGGCCCAGACGATATCTGTCGGACCCCGCGATCGCCTCGACGCCGGCGCCGGGATGCTCGGCGACCCGGTCGAAGCGGGGCGCGGCGACGGCGCCCCCCTGCGCCTCGACCAGCGCCCGCGAATAGGGGTGGCGCGAGTGCGACGCCAGCGCCGCGGCGAGGGCGAGCGTCGCCGCGTCCGCCCGCTCGCCGTCGCGCAGGCGCGGCCGGCCCAGCGTCAGCGTGCCGGTCTTGTCGAAGACCACGGTGTCGATCTCGCTCAGGCGCTCGAGCCCGGCCCCGTCCCTGACCAGCACGCCGTGCTCGAATAGCCGGCGCGCCGCCACCACCTGCACGATCGGCACGGCCAGCCCCAGCGCGCAGGGGCAGGTGATGATCAGCACGGCGACGGCGATGCCGACCGCCCGGTGCAGGTCGCCGGTCGCGGCCATCCAGCCGAGCAGGCTCAGGAACGCCAGCACGTGCACCACCGGCGCATAGAGCCGCGCCGCCCGGTCGGCGATGCGGCGATGGCCCGGGCGCCCGGCCTCGGCCGCCTGCATCAGGCGCACCATCTCGGCGAGGAACGACTCGCCGGCCGCCGCGGTCGCCTCGAGCCGCAGCGGGCCGGTGAGATTCAGCGTGCCCGCCTGCAGCCGGGCGCCCGGGCCGGCGGGGCGCGGCAGGCTCTCGCCGCTGACCAGCGAGCAGTCGAGCTCGGAGGTCCCCGCCACGACCCGGCCGTCGACCGGCACGCGCTCGCCGGCGGCGACCAGCACGGTCATGCCCGGCGCGATCCGCTCCACCGGCAGGTAGGCGCGCCGGCCGTCGTCGCGCTCGACCATGGCGCCGCGCGCGCCGAGGCGGGCGAGGCCGCTGACCGCCGAGCGCGCCCGCTCGCGCATCAGGTGGTCGAGCGTGCGTCCGATCAGCAGGAAGAACAGCAGCATCACGGCGGCGTCGAAGTATGCGTGCTCGCCGTGATGGACCGTGTCGTAGAGGCTCATGGCGAAGGCGAGCAGCACGCCGACCGAGATCGGCACCTCCATGCAGGTGCGCCCGCGCCTGAGCGCCGCCCAGGCCGGGCGGAAGAACACGCGCCCCGAATAGGCCAGCGCCGGCAGGGCGATCGCGGCCGAGATCCAGTGGAAGACGTTGCGCAGCTCGGGCTCCGCCCCGGACCACACCGAGACCGAGAGCAGCATGATGTTGGCGGTGGCGAAGCCGGCCACGGCCAGCGCGCGCAGAAGCTCGCCGAGCACCGGGTCGGGCGCGCCCGCGTCCGGCTCGGCCAGGTGCGCCGGGTAGCCGAGCGCGGCCAGCGTCTCGGCTATGGGCGGCGGGCCGCCCGCCTCGCGCCAGCGCACGCTGACCCGCCGGGCGGTCAGGTTCGCCCGCGCCCCGACCACCCCGTCGAGCCCGCTCAGCGCCCGCTCGACCGTGCGCATGCAGCCGCCGCAGCGGATCGCCGGGACCGATAGCTCGCTGACGCGCAGGCCGGCGCCGGCCGGCCGGCTGGCGAGGCGCAGCTCGTCGGGGCCGGGTAGGCCGGGGCGGCTGGGCAGGCCGGGGCGGCTGGGCCGGCCGGGGCGGCTTCCCGGGTCGGGCATCTCGCCGGCGCCGGACGGGCAGCCGCTCACGCATCCGCCTCGCGGTGCATCGCCTGCCAGGCGTGCCAGGTGGCGTGGCCGAGCAGCGGGAAGACGACGATCAGGCCGACCAGCCCGGTCAGCACGCTCGCCCCGAACAGCCCGACCACGACGGCGCCCCAGGCGATCATCACCGGCAGGTTGTTCCACACCATCACCATGGAGGTGCCCATCGCGGTCAGCGCATCCAGCCGCTGCGCCAGCATCATCGGCACCGCGAACACGCTGATGGCCAGCGAGAACGCGGCGAACAGGCCGCCCACCGCGGTGCCCACGATCAGGATCGCCCAGCCGGTCGGCGTGGTGAACAGCAGCGGCACCACCTCGTCGATGCCGGGGAACGGCCTCAGCCCGAAGAACAGCGCGTAGATCAGCACCGCGGCACGGTTCCACAGCAGCGTCAGCAGCGCCAGCAGCACGCCGATGAACAGCACCTGCCCGCCCGAGCGGGGCTGCACCAGGATCATCGCGCGCAGGCCGACCGGCTCGCCCGCCTCCAGCCGCCGGCTCTTCTCGTAGAGGCCGATGGCGACCAGCGGCCCCACCACCATGAAGCCCGCCAGCGCCGGGAACAGGATGAAGTCGAGCGCCAGCGCGTAGAGGCCGCCGATCACCGCCAGCGAGATGACGAACACCAGCAGCCCGTAGACGAGGCTCGGCCCGGGCTGCGTGCGCAGGTCGCTCCAGCCGGCCTTGAGCCAGCCGAGCGCCGCCTCCGGCGGCAGGGCGCGGGCATACGGGCTCTTGCGCGGCAGCGGCGGGACCGTCTTGGGAATGCTGACCATGGCTCTCGCTTCGATACCTCTCTCGCCTCTCTTGCGTCTCTCGGCGGCCCCCGGCGCCCCCGGCTCAGCAGGCCGGCTTCGCCGCCCGGTAGCCGCCCGCACCCTCGGCGACGCAGTCGGGCTGCGTGCTGGTCGCCACGTAGACCAGGTGGGCGTTCGCCAGCACGAAGACCAGCACCGCGGCGCCGAGGACGACGGCCACGACGCGGCCCGCCCGGCCCACCTTCGGCGCCGCGCCGCTCATCGCCCCGCTCCCCCGAGGTCGAGCACGTAGGCCGCGAGCAGCTTCAGCTCGACCTCCGAGAGCCGCCCCTCCCAGGCCGGCATGTGCCCCTGCCGGCCGCGCCAGACCGAGGCGAAGATCGCCGCGCGGTCGCCGCCGTATACCCAGTGGCCGTCGGTCAGGTCCGGGGCGCCCAGCTCGGTCATTCCGGTGCCGCCGTCGGCGTGGCAGGCGGCGCAGTTCTCGGCGTACACCGTGGCGCCGGCCTCGACGGACTCGGCGGCCCCGGGCGCGCCCTCGGCGGCCGCCGGGTCGGACAGCGACTGCACGTAGGCGACCACCTGCGCCACCTCGCTGCGGTCCAGCAGGCCGTCGCGGCCGAAGGCGAGCATCTGGCTCGACCGGGTTTCGTCATGGATGTCGTTGATGCCGACGCGCAGGGTCTCGAGCACCGTCGCCGGCGCGCCGCCCCACAGCCAGGCGCCGTCGGTCAGGTCGGGGAATCCCGGACCGCCCTTCGCGTCCGCGCCGTGGCACACCGCGCAGTTGTCGCCGAACAGCGCCGGTCCGGTCCGGCGCACGATCTCCATCAGGTCGGGCTCGGCCAGGATGCCGGCCGGGTCGGTCGCGGCGATTCGCCCGGTCCATTCGGCGCGGTCCGCCGCCGCGGCGCGCAGCTCCTCGGCGACACGGCTGCGCTGGTCGATGCCCAGCAGGCCCTTGGTGTAGGTGACGCCCAGCGGCCAGGCGGGGAACAGGATCCACCAGATCACCGAGAACGCCACGGTGAGGCCGAGCGCCACCCAGACCAGCCGCGGCACCGGCGTGTTCAGCTCCTTGATGCCGTTCCACTCGTGGCCGGTGGTCATGTGGCCGGTGTGGGGATCGCGCTCGCCTACCGACATGGCCCGTCCTCGCCAGCTCCGTTGACGCTTGGGACGCTTGGGACGCTTGGGACGCTTGGGACGCTTGGCCGATCCTCGTCCTCGAGGATCGAGTGCTTGGCCCGGTCGAACCGCTTCCTGTTGCCCGGCCAGAATGTGTAGACCAGCACCGCCAGCGCCAGGCCGATCAGGTAGAACAGCCCCCAGCTCTTGGCGAAGGCGATGACGCTGTCGTGGCCGAGCTCCATCACTGCGCCTCCCCCTGCGCCAGCGGCGCCTGCTTGTGGGCCGCGTCGGTCAGCCGGCCGAGGATCTGCAGGTAGGCGACCATCGCGTCCATCTCGGTCAGCCGGCTCGGGTCGCCGTCGAAGGCGCGGATATGCGTGTCCTCGCCGTAGCGCTCGGCCACGCCGCCGGCCCGGTCGCTGTCGGGGGTGGCCTGGCCGTGCGCGTCGGCCGCGGCGTTGGCGATCATCGCGTCCGAATAGGGCACGCCGACCCGGCGCTGCGCCACCAGGTGCCGGCGCAGGTCGTTGATCTCGAGCGTCGTCTCGGCCAGCCACGGATAGGCCGGCATCACCGAGGGCGGCACCACGGCGCGCGGGTCCATCATGTGCGCCACGTGCCAGTCGTCGGAGTACTTGCCGCCGACGCGCGCGAGGTCCGGCCCGGTGCGCTTCGAGCCCCACAGCATCGGGTGGTCGTGTTGCGACTCGACCGCCAGCGAGTAGGGGCCGTAGCGCTCCACCTCGTCGCGCAGCGTGCGGATCATCTGGCTGTGGCAGGCATAGCAGCCCTCGCGGATGTAGATGTTGCGCCCCGCGAGCTCGAGCGGCGTGTAGAGGCGCATGTCGGGCGCCTCCTCCACCGTCTCGTCGATGGTGAACAAGGGCGCGATCTCCACCAGGCCGCCGATGCTGCTGACCACCAGCACCGCGATGACGAAGCGGATGCTGTGGCGCTCGAGCCGGTAGTGCAGGCCGAACATGGGCTCACTCCCCCGCCACGGCGCCGCGCGCCACGGGCGCGTCGGCGGTTTCGGTAGGCTGTTCGGCAGGCCGCTCGGCAGGCCGTTCGGGGACAGCCCGGATGGTCATCCAGACATTCCAGGCCCCGACCGCGGCGCCGGCGAAGAACAACAGCCCGCCGACGGCGCGGGCGATGTAGTAGGGGTGCATCGCCTCGAGCGACTCGAGGAACGAGTAGGCCAGCGTGCCGCTCTCGGTGTAGGTGCGCCACATCAGGCCCTGGATGATGCCTGAGTTCCACATGGCGAAGACGTAGATCACGGTCCCCGCCAGCCCCAGCCAGAAGTGCCACTCGACCAGGCGCGGCGACCACATGGCCTCGCGCTTCCACAGCCACGGCACCAGCGCATAGATGGCGCCGAAGGTGATGAAGGCCACCCAGCCCAGCGCCCCGGCATGCACATGCGCCACGGTCCAGTCGGTGTAGTGCGACAGCGAGTTCACCGGGCGGATCGCCATGAACGAGCCCTCGAAGGTCGAGAGCCCGTAGAACACCGTCGCCACGAACATGAAGCGCAGCGTGGCGTCGTCGCGCACCTTGTGCCAGGCGCCGTTCAGCGTCAGCAGCGCGTTGCCCGCGGCGAGCCAGGACGGCACCAGCAGCATCACCGAGAAGGTCATGCCCAGCGTCTGCACCCAGTGCGGCAGGGCCGTGTAGTGCAGGTGGTGCGAGCCCGCCCACAGGTAGAAGAAGGTGATCCCCCAGAAGCCCAGGATCGACATGCGGTAGGAGAAGATCGGCCGCCCGGCGCGCTTGGGCAGGTAGTAGTAGAGCATCCCCAGGAACCCGGCGGTCAGGAAGAACCCCACGGCGTTGTGGCCGTACCACCACTGGGTCATGGCGTCCTGCACGCCCGAGAAGGCCGAGTAGCTCTTGGCGTGGCCGAGCGACACCGGCACCGCCAGGTTGTTGACGATGTGCAGCACCGCCACCACCAGGATGAAGGCGAGGTAGTACCAGTTGGCGACGTAGATGTGCGGCTCGCTGCGCCGCGCCAGCGTGCGCATGAACAGCAGGAAGAAGGTGACCCAGACCACCACCAGCCAGATGTCGGCGTACCACTCGGGCTCGGCGTACTCCTTGGACTGGGTGACGCCCATCGGGTAGCCCGTGACCGCCAGCAGCACGAACAGGTTGTAGCCGAGCAGCACGAACCACGGGCTGAGCTGGTCCGGCAGCCGCGCCCGCGAGGTGCGCTGCACCACGTGGAAACCGGTGGCGATCAGCGCGTTGCCGCCGAAGCCGAAGATCACGGAGGTGGTGTGCACCGGCCTGAGCCGGCCGAAGCTCGACCAGGCGGTATCGAAGTTGAGCGCGGGATAGGCAAGCTGCCAGGCCACCCAGCAGCCGACGAACAGGCCGACCAGCACCCACAGCATCGCCAGCACGATGCCGGCCTTCGAGGGGTCGTCGTAATATTGCTTCAGGCGCTCCGGGTCCGGCTCGGGCGCGTCGATGCCGAGGATGAGCACGATCGCCACGCCCAGCGCGCAGGCGATGACGATCAGCCCGTGCACGCCGATCGGATCGGTGGTCCCGGCCCGGGCCATCACGATTCCCGCTGCGGCCAGCAGCACGACGATGGCGAGCGCGAACACCCTCTCGTTGCCTGTCAGCCGCGAAACCATGTGTCCCCCCTTCGCCGTCGGTGTCCGCCGGGTCCTGGCGCAGGCCGCGCTCCGTGCGCCCTGCCGGACACCAGTCCTACCGCCGGTGCATTGCCTCCGCCAGCCCCAAGCGCGTCCGGCTCGAAGGGCGCGAGGAAGGGCGGGAATTCGCGTGTCATAGGGCGCGAGCCTGCCCCGCGGCCGGGGGCCGGAGCATTGACGCAGATCAATTGGGCGACCGCCACGAGCTGACTTTAAAAGGCGTGGCTGCAAGAGGCCGGTGAGATGGAGAGAGACCTGCCGGCACTGGCCAAGCCGAGCCTGCGCGCGCCCCGCGAGCTGCGCGAGCGCTGGCGCCCGGGGACGGGCTGGCCTTCCAGCTGCCGCTCAGCCGCGAGGCCATCGCCGACGACCTCGGCCTGACCATCGGGACGGTCAGCCGCCAGGGGGCGAGGACAGCTTCGCCGTGCTCACCGTCGGCTTCGATGCCCGCAACGACACGCCGGCGCGGCTGCGCGCCTTCGCGGCGACGCAGGGGGTGAACGCCCCCGGCTGGCGCCTCGCAAGCCTCCCCGGTTGCCGGTCTCGGGCGTGGGTTTCGCGTTCATTCGGCCGCCAGCCGCCCGCGGGCGCGGATGCCGAGCGCCTCCCAGGTCTCGGTCAGCGCCGCGACCAGATGCGCCATCAGCGCATCGTCGTGGTGCGGGGTGGGCGTGATGCGCAGCCGCTCGGTGCCGCGCGGCAC
>DATKCQ010000132.1:0-4502 GCA_035513135.1 Thermohalobaculum sp. | reverse complement strand
GCCGCCCGGCTGGCCGGGCGCGGCGCGCGGGTCGCGGTGGTCGACATCGACGCGGCGCGGGCCGAGCAGGTCGCGCAGGGCCTCGGCGCGGCCGGGCGCGGCCACCGGGCCTTCGCGCTCGACGTGCGCGACGCCGGGGAGGTCGAGGCCGTGGCGGAGCGGGTCGAGGCCGGGATGGGGCCGGCCGACATCCTGGTGACCAGCGCCGGCGTGATCCAGGTGCCGCTGCCGCCCGAGGAGCTTGCGCTCGCCGACTGGGACAACGTGGTCGCGGTGGACCAGCGCGGGGTCTACCTGAGCTGCGTCGCCTTCGGCCGCCGCATGGCGCCGCGCGGGCGGGGCGCCATCGTCAACATCGCCTCGATCGCCGGCATGCGCTCGATGCCGCTGCACGCCTACGCCCCGGCCAAGGCCGCGGTGATCGCGATGACCGAGTGCCTGGCCGCCGAGTGGGGCCGCTCGGGCGTGCGCGTCAACGCGGTGGCGCCGGGCTACACGCTGACCCCGGCGCTCAAGGCGGCGATCGACGCGGGCAAGCGCGACGTGACCGCCCTGGCCGAGAACTCGGCGCTCGGCCGTCTGGTGGCCCCCGAGGAGATCGCCGACGCCGTGGCCTTCCTCGTCTCCGACGCTGCGAAGGCGATCACCGGCGTCACGCTGCCGGTCGATGCGGGCTGGCTGGTGGCGCCGTCCTGGCACACCTATGGCGGGCTCCGGCCCGGCAGGGGCTGAAACAATGCTGCGGGTCGAGAACCTCTCCAAGTCGTTCGGCGGCGTGGTCGCCATGAAGGGCGTCACGCTCGACTTCCCGGCGCGCTCGCTGACCGCGATCATCGGGCCGAACGGCGCGGGCAAGACCACGTTCTTCAACCTGGTGTCGGGCCACATCCGGAGCGACGCGGGCAGCGTCCGGCTCGACGGCCAGGACGTGACCGGGCTCTCGAGCCTCGAGATCGTGCGGCGCGGCATGTGCCGGGCGTTCCAGGTGGCGAGCATCTTCCCCGACATGACGCTCGAGGAAAGCCTTACGGCGGCGGTGACCTCGCGGCGCGGCGAGCTCTACGCGCTGGGGCGCCGGGCACCGCTCGGCGCGGCGCGGGCCCGGGCGCAGGAGATCATGGAGCTGCTCGATCTGGCGCCGCGGGCGGGCACGCTGTCGCGCAACCTGGCGCATGGCGAGCAGAAGCTGCTCGACATCGGCCTGGCGCTGGCGCTCGAGCCCAAGGTGCTGCTGCTCGACGAACCGACCGCCGGCATGGGCTCGGAGGAGCGCTGGAAGATGATCGAGAAGGTCTACGAGCTGTGGCGGACGGGCGAGCTGACGGTGGTGTTCATCGAGCACGACATGGACATCGTCTTCAGGATCGCCCAGTCGATCAGCGTGCTGAAATACGGCGAGGTGCTGGCCCAGGGCACGCCCGACGAGATCCGGCGCAACCAGGACGTGATCGACGCCTATCTGGGCACCGACCACCACGCCGAGGCCGGGGGGCCACCGCAATGAGCGATGCCCGCCTGCTCGATGTCGACCGGATCAACGTGTTCTACAGCACGAGCCAGATCCTGTTCGACCTGAGCTTCTCGGTCGCGCAGGGCCAGGTGATGGCGCTGCTCGGGCGCAACGGTGCGGGCAAGAGCACCACCTTCAAGGCCATCGCCGGCATCGCGCCCCCGCGCAATGGCGAGATCCGGCTGAACGGCGCGCGCATCGACGGGCGGGCGTCCAATCGCATCGCGCGCGCGGGCATCGGCTACGTCCCCGAGGACCGGCAGGTGTTCCCCGAGCACACGGTCGAGGATAACCTGGTGATCGCCGCGAAGAAGGGCCCGAACGGCGAGCAGTGGACGCTCGAGCGGGTCTACGAGGTGTTCCCGATCCTCGCCGGCATGAACAAGCGTATGGCGGGGCGCCTGTCGGGCGGCGAGCAGCAGATGCTGACGATCGCCCGCACGCTGATGGGCAACCCCGACCTGCTGCTGCTCGACGAGCCGAGCGAGGGGCTGGCGCCCATCATCGTGCAGAAGATCGGCGAGCTGATCGGTCAGCTGCACGGCATGGGCGTGACCATCCTGATGGCCGAGCAGAACATGCATTTCTGCCTCAAGGTCGCCACGCACGCCGTGGTGATCGACAAGGGCGAGGTGGTCTACCGTGACACGATCGAGGCCCTGAGGGCGAGCGATGACATCAAGCAGCGTTACCTCTCGATCTGAGCCGGGCGGCCCGGCGGAGCTCGGCCGCGACGCCGTGGCGGGGCTGCACCGCACGATGCTGCGCATCCGCCGGGTGGAGGAGCGGCTGGCGGCGCTGTTCGCCGACGGCGAGGTGCCGGGATTCATCCATCTCTCGATCGGGCAGGAGGCGATCGCCGCCGGGGTGGCCTCGGTGCTGGGACCCGAGGACACCATCGCCTCGACCCACCGCGGGCACGGCCACGCGCTGGCCAAGGGGGTACAGCTCGACGCCTTCTTCATGGAGATCATGGGCCGCGACACCGGCGTGTGCCGCGGGCGCGGCGGCTCGATGCACGTCGCCGACATGTCGGTGGGGATGCTCGGGGCGAACGGCATCGTCGGCGCCGGGATCCCGCTCGCGGTGGGCAGCGCGCTGGCGCACCGGATCCGGCGCTCGGGGGGCGTGGCGGCGGCCTTCTTCGGCGACGGGGCGCTGGCCGAGGGGGTGCTGCACGAGAGCCTCAACCTCGCGGCGCTGTGGAAGCTGCCGATGCTGTTCGTGTGCGAGAACAACGGCTGGTCCGAGTTCTCGCCCACCGCGCGCCAGTTCGTCGCCAACGTGCGCGAGCTGGCCGCCGCCTTCGGCATCGAGAGCGAGCGGGTCGACGGCAACGACGCCGAGGCGGTGGCGCTGGCCGCCGCCCGCCAGGTCGGCGCGCTGCGCGAGGGCGCCGGGCCGCGGCTGATCGAGTGCATCACCCGGCGGGTGCGCGGCCACTACGAGGGCGACGCGCAGAAGTACCGCGACGACGGCGACGCCGACCCCGCCAGCGACCCGCTGGCCCGCTCGTTGGCGCGGCTGGCCGAGGCCGGTGTCGGCGAGGCCGAGACCGAAGCACTGGCGGCGCAGGTCGAGGCCGAGATCGAGGCCGCCGTGGAGGCGGCGCGCGCCGCGCCCGAGGCGGACTTCGAGGCGGCGCTCGCCGACGTCTACACCAGGGGGACCGCCTGATGGCCGAGATGCGCATCGGCAAGGCGCTGAACCAGGGCCTGCACGACGCCATGGGGGCGGACGAGACGGTGATCGTGCTCGGCGAGGACGTGGCCGAGGCGGGCGGCCCGTTCGGCGTCACGCGCGGGCTGCTGGAGGCCTTCGGGCCCGAGCGGGTGCGCGACACGCCGATCTCCGAGGCGACGCTGATCTCGGCGAGCGTGGGCGCGGCGCTCACCGGGCTGCGGCCGGTGGTCGAGATCATGTTCATGGACTTCATCGCGCTGGGCATGGACGGGCTGGTGAACCAGGCCGCCAAGGCGCGCTTCATGTTCGGCGCCCAGTGCTCGGTGCCGATGGTGCTGCGCACGCCGCATGGCGGGGGCCTGAACGCCGGGCCGCAGCACTCGCAGTGCCTCGAGGCGTGGTTCGCCCACGTGCCCGGGCTCAAGGTGGTCTGCCCGGCCAGCGCGGCGGACGCCTACGGCCTGATGCGCGCGGCGATCGACGACCCCGACCCGGTGATCGTGGTCGAGAACAAGGCGATCTACGCGCGCAAGGAGGAGGTGCCCGAGACGCTGGCGCCCGTGCCCATCGGCCGCGCCCGCGTGGCGCGCGAGGGCCGCGACGCAACCATCGTGAGCTATGGGGCGATGGTCGCATGCGCGCTCGAGGCGGCGGGGACGCTGGCCGGGGAGGGCATCGAGGCGGAGGTGATCGACCTGCGCTCGCTGCAGCCCTGGGACGAGGCCATGGTGCTCGGGTCGCTCGCGCGCACGCATCGTCTGGTGGTGCTGCACGAGGCGGTCGAGGCCTTCGGCATCGGCGCCGAGATCGTCGCGCGCATGGCCGATGCCGGCTTCGACGAGCTCGACGGGCCGATCGTGCGGGTCGGCGCGCCGTTCATGCCGGTGCCCTTCGCCAAACCGCTCGAGGACGCCTACCGCCCGAACGCGGCGCGCGTCATCGCGGCGGTGCGCCGGGCGCTGGAATGACACGCAACACGGAAGCGAGGTTCGCCATGAGCGAGACGACAACCGGCGACGACAGGGTCCTGACCGAGAAGCGCGGCGCCGTCGGGATTCTCACCATCAACCGGCCGAAGGTGCTGAACGCCCTCGACCTGCCGACCTGCGAGGCGATCGACGCGGCGTTCGCCGGGCTCGAGGCGGACTCGGACGTGCGCGTGATCGTCTTCACCGGCGCCGGCGACCGGGCCTTCGTCGCGGGCGGCGACATCGCCGATCTGGAGAGCCGCGGCGGGCTCGCCCACTACCGCGAGTTCGCCGAGACCATCCACCGGGTGTTCCGGCGCATCGAGGTGTCGGACAAGCCG
>DATKCQ010000131.1:0-7641 GCA_035513135.1 Thermohalobaculum sp. | reverse complement strand
CGGGCCAGCGCCCGGGCGAGCAGCGTGGCGCCGCGCTCGATGTCGGCCCACTCGGTCCACTCCTCGGGCGCGTGGCTGATGCCGCCGACCGAGGGCACGAAGATCAGCGCCGAGCGGGTGATGGCGGCGAAGGTCTGCGCGTCGTGCCCGCCGCCCGAGGGCAGAGTGCGGTGGGCGTAGCCGAGGCGCCCCGCCTCCTGGCGCAGCATGTCCGCGAGGCCGGCATCGAGCGCCACCGGGGCGAGCCAGCTCAGCTCGCGGATCTCGACGCCGAGGCCGTGCGCCCCGGCGGCGCGGGCGATCCCGGCGCGGCAGGCCTCGGCCAGGGCGCGCATCGCCGCCTCGTCCACGTCGCGGCCGATGATCGAGAACTCGGCCTCGCCGGCGATGGTGTGCGGGAAGTTGGGGCGCAGCGCCGCCTTGCCCACGGTCAGCTTCGCCTCCCGAGTGCCGGCGCGCGCCACGATGTCGTCGATGCCGGCGCCGAACGCGGCCAGCCCGCGGAACGCGTCGCGGCGCATGTCCATCGGCGTCGAGCCCGAATGGTTCGCCGCGCCGCTCAGCGTCACGCTCCAGTTGAAGCAGCCCGAGACCACGTCGACGATGCCCACCGCGTCGCCGGCGCGCTCGAGCACCGGGCCCTGCTCGACGTGGATCTCGAGGAAGGCGGCGATGCTGCCCGGCTCGCGCGCCGCGCGCGGCGCGGCGCCGGGGTCGAGCCCCTGCGCGCGCATGGCGTCGGTGAGGCGCACGCCCGCGTCGTCCACCGCCGCCTCGATCCACTCGGGCGTGACCAGCCCGGCGATCGCCTGCGCGCCGAGCATGCCGCCGAACCGGCCCTCCTCGTCCGCCGTGCAGACCACCTCGACCGGGCGGGCGGGGGCGATCCCCGCCTCCATCATGGCGCGCACGCCTTCGAGGGCCGCGAGCACGCCCAGCGACCCGTCGAGCGGCCCGCCCATCGGCACCGAATCGAGATGCGAGCCGGCCAGCACCGCAGCAGCGTCCCCCGGCCCGTCGCCCGCCTCCCAGCGGCCGAAGACGTTGCCCACCGCGTCCATGCGCGCCGCCAGCCCGGCCTCGCCGAGCCGCTGCATCAGCCAGCGCCGCCCGGCCATGTCGGCATCCGAGAAGCTCACCCGGTTGATGCCGGGCAGCCCCTCGATCGTGCCGATTCGGTTCACCGCCGCGAGGTCCGCCTTCAGCCGGCCGAGGTCGATGGAAAGCGCGTCGGGTCCGGATTGTCGCGGCGTGTCAGACATTTGGCCTCCGCCGGGGCGGCCCGCCGGAATGGGCGCCGCAGTTTATCATGATCAATGTTTGCGTTCGCGGCATTTATCATGAATATTCGGCGACTGTCCAACCACAAAGCCGCAACGGCCAACAGGGAGGCCGCCCATGCTCACCCCGCTCCACCGTATACTGGCACCAGCAGCCATCGCGCTCGCCGCGCTCGCCGGGGCGCCCGACGAGGCCCGCGCCCAGACGCCGCCCGGCGTGCTGATCGTGGCGCAGATCGCCGAGCCGAAATCGCTCGACCCGCACGCGGTCACGGCCGTGAACGACTTCCGCATCCTGATGAACCTCTATGACGGGCTGGTGCGCTACCGCTCCGGCACGCTCGAGGTCGAGCCGGCGCTCGCCGAGAGCTGGGAGATCGGCGCCGACGGCACCGTCTACACCTTCACCCTGCGCGAGGGCGTCACGTTCCACGACGGCTCGGCCTTCGACGCCGAGGCGGTGGTCTTCAACTTCCAGCGCATGCTCGACGAGGAGCACCCCTTCCACGACACCGGCCCGTTCCCGCTCAGCTTCTTCTTCAGCGCGGTCGACGCGGTCGAGGCGCTCGACCCGCGCACCGTGCGCTTCACGCTGAGCGAGCCCTACGCGCCGTTCCTCTCGAACCTCGCCTACCCCACGGGGCTGATCGTCTCGCCCGCGGCGGTCGCCGAGCACGGCGCGGATTTCGGCCGCAACCCCTCGGGCACCGGCGCCTTCCGCTTCGCCGAGTGGCGCGCCAACGAGCGCGTGGTGGTCGAGCGCAACCCCGATTACTGGGGCGGCGCGCCCAGCCTCGAGGCGGTGGTCTTCCGCCCCATCACCGACGGCAACACGCGGGTCGCCGAGATGCTCTCGGGCGGCGTCGACCTGATGGTCGAGGTGCCGCCCGACGCCGTCGCCCAGTTCGAGGACGGCGCCAGCTTCACCATGCACGAGCAGGTCGGCCCGCATCTGTGGTTCCTGATCCTCAACGTGAAGGAGGGCCCGACCGCCGACCAGCGCGTGCGCCAGGCGATCAACTACGCCATCGACAAGCGCGCCCTGGTCGAGAACGTGCTGCAGGGCACCGCCGAGGTCGCCGCCGGCCCCATCGCCCCGGCCTTCGCCTGGGCCTACAACGACGATCTCGAGCCCTACCCGCACGACCCCGAGCGCGCCCGCGCGCTGATCGAGGAGGCGGGCTTCGCCGGCGCCGATCTGACCTTCTACGTCACCGAGGGCGGCTCGGGCATGCTTGACCCGATCGCCATGGGCACCGCGATCCAGGCGGACCTTCAGGGGGTCGGCCTCAACGTCGAGATCGAGACCTACGAGTGGAACACCTTCCTCGGCCGGGTGAACCCGGGCCTCGAGGGCAAGGCGCACATGGCCGAGATGGCCTGGATGACCAACGACCCCGACACCCTGCCCTTCCTGGCGCTGCGCACGGACGCCTTCCCCGACAAGGGCGGCTTCAACTCGGGCTACTACTCGAACCCCGAGGTCGACGCGCTGCTCGAGGCGGCGCGCCGCTCGACCGACCGCGACGAGCGGGCCCGGCTCTACCGCCAGATGCAGGAGATCGTGGTCGAGGATGCGCCCTGGGCCTTCATCGCCAACTGGAAGCAGAACGCGGTGACCAGCGCCCGCGTCGAGGGCTTCCGGCTCGAGCCGTCGTTCTTCCTGCTGCTCGACGGCGTGACCAAGAACTGAACGGGGGGAGGGGGCGGCAAGGGGACGACCCCCCGGCGACGATCCTCCGGGGACCAACCTCCGCCGCCCCCGCACCGCGCATGTGGGGCTATATCGGCAAGCGCCTGCTGGCGACCATCCCGATCCTGATCGGGCTGTCGATCATCGTCTTCTCCATGATGGCGCTGATCCCCGGCGACCCGGCCACGGCCATCCTCGGCGCCTACGCCACGCCCGAGAACGTGGCGCGGCTGAACCAGCAGCTCGGCCTCGATAGATCGCTGCCCGAGCAGTACCTCACCTGGGCCGGCAACCTCCTGCAGGGCGACATGGGGCGCAGCTACGCGCTGAACCGCCCGGTCTCCGACGAGGTGTCCGAGCGCTTCGGCGCCACGCTGATCCTCGCCGGCGCCGCGCTCGTGCTGTGCTCGGTGTTCGGCCTGCTCGCCGGCGTGGTCGCGGCGGTGCGCCAGTTCGGCTGGACCGACCGGATCGTCACCTTCGTGGTGCTGATCGGCATCTCCATGCCCTCGTTCTGGCTCGGCCTCCTGATGATCGTGCTGTTCGCGGTGCAGCTCCGGTGGCTGCCCGCCTCGGGCATGTACGCGGTCTATGGCGGCGGCGGCCTCGCCGACCTGCTGCGCCACCTGGCCATGCCCGCGGTGACGCTGGCCGTGGTGGCGACCGGCGTGATCGCCCGGCTCACCCGCACCGCCATGCTCGAGATCCTGCGCCAGGATTACATCCGCACCGCGCGCGCCAAGGGCCTGCCCGAGCGCCGCGTGATCTACCGCCACGCCTTCAAGGCGGCGCTGGTCACGGTGATCCCGGTGATCGGCATCCAGGCGGGGTTCGTGCTCGGCGGCGCGGTCTACATCGAGACGGTGTTCCAGTGGCCGGGCATCGGGCGCATGCTGGTCAACGCCATCTCGACGCGCGACCTGCTGCTGGTGCAGGGCGGGGTGCTGGTGGTGGCGGCGAGCTACGTGTTCTTCAACCTGCTCGCCGATGTCGCGCAGACGCTGCTCGACCCGAGGCTGCGCACGTGAGCGAGGCCGCCACCCTCGAGCCGCGCGCCCCCGCCAGCGGCCGGCCGAGCGCGTTCCGCCTCTTGGTGCGCAACCGCCTCGCCGCGCTGGGCCTCGGCACGCTGACGCTGATCGTGGCGCTGGTGCTGCTCGCGCCCCTTCTGCCGCTGCCCGACCCCGACGCCACCGCCCCCGCCAACCGCCTGCTGCGCCCCGGCGCCGCGGGCCACCCGCTCGGCACCGACCATCTGGGGCGCGACCTGCTGTCGCGCCTGCTCTGGGGCGCCCGGGTCTCCATCGCCGTGGGCCTCAGCGCCACGATCATCGCGGCGCTGGTCGGCTCGCTGATCGGCCTCGTCGCCGGCTATGCCGGCGGCCGGATCGACAACGCGCTGATGCGCGGCATCGACCTGGTGATGGCGTTCCCGTATATCCTGCTGGCGCTCGCCATCGTCGCCGTGCTCGGCCCCGGCCTGCTCAACGCGCTCTACGCCATCGCCATCGTCAACATCCCGTTCTTCGCGCGCAACATCCGCGGCGTGACGCTGGGCTTCGCGCGGCGCGAGTTCGTCGACGCGGCGCGGCTCTCGGGCGCGCGGCCCAGCACCATCCTGTTTGGCGAGATCATGCCCAACGTCCTGCCCACCATCGTCATCACCATGACCACCACGCTGGGCTGGATGATCCTCGAGACCGCGGGGCTGAGCTTCCTCGGGCTCGGCGCCCAGCCGCCGCAGGCGGATCTCGGCTCGATGCTCGGCGAGGGCAGGAAGCTGCTGTTCACCGCGC
This sequence comes from Thermohalobaculum sp., assembly GCA_035513135.1. GTDB lineage: Bacteria > Pseudomonadota > Alphaproteobacteria > Rhodobacterales > Rhodobacteraceae > Thermohalobaculum. The sequence goes on along the minus strand of DATKCQ010000131.1, from coordinate 2,872 downwards.
CGCACGTCTCGATCATCCCCGGCCTGATGATCTTCGCCCTGGTGATGAGCGTGAACCTGGTCGGCGACGGCATCCGCGACTTCCTCGACCCGCGCCTGAAGTCCGGCGCGCTGGTCGCCCCCGGCCCGGCCACCGCGGTGATGCGCGCGCCACCCGGCGAGGCCGCGGCGGGCGGCGCGCTGCTCGCCGTCGAGGGCCTGCGCACCGAGTTCCACGTCGGCCCGCGCGTGCACAAGGCGGTGGGCGGGGTGGACTTCCGCATCGCCTCGGGCGAGCGGCTGGGCCTGGTCGGCGAGTCCGGCTCGGGCAAGTCGGTCACCGCGCTTTCCCTCATGCGCCTGGTGCCGACGCCGCCGGGCGTCATCGTCGCCGGCCGCGTGCTGTTCGACGGCGAGGACACGCTGGCGCTGCGCCGCCGGGCGCTGCGCCGCCTGCGCGGCGGGCGCGTGGCCTACGTGTTCCAGGACCCGCTGACCACGCTGCATCCCCTCTTCACCGTGGGCGACCAGATCGTCGAGGCGCTCAGGGCGCACCGCCCGGTCTCGCGCCGCGAGGCCGAGGCCACCGCCATCGACCTGCTCGAGAAGGTGCAGATCCCCGCCGCCCGCAACCGCCTCGCCGCCTACCCGCACGAGCTCTCGGGCGGCATGCGCCAGCGCGTCTGCATCGCCATGGCGCTGGCCAACGACCCCGACCTGATCATCGCCGACGAGCCGACCACGGCGCTCGACGTCACCGTGCAGGCGCAGGTGCTCGACCTGATGCGCCGGCTGGCGGCCGAGCAGGGCTCGGCGGTGCTGTTCATCACCCACGACTTCGGCGTGGTCTCCGAGCTGTGCGACCGGGTCGCGGTGATGTATGCCGGGCGCATCGTCGAGATCGGCCCGACCGGGGAGGTCCTGAAGGCCCCCGCCCACCCCTACACGGCGAAGCTGATCGACTGCGTGCCGATCCTGGGCGACCCCGGGCGCCGCCTCGAGGCGATCGACGGCCTGCCGCCCCCCGTGGACCGGCTGCCCGAAGGCTGCCATTTCGCCGACCGTTGCCCCTACGCCGAGGCGCGCTGCCGCGCCGGCGACATCGCGCTCGAGCGGGTCGGCGAGGGCCGCGCGGCGCGCTGCGTCAAGCCGCTGTGGAGCGAGTCGTGACGGCCCTCGAGACGCAAGGTCTGACCCGCATCTTCGGCGGCGGCTCCACGCTCTTCGGCGGCAGGCGCCAGGCGGTGCACGCGGTGATGGACGTGGACCTCGCCGTCGCGGAGGGCGAGACGCTCGGCATCGTCGGCGAGTCGGGCTGCGGCAAGTCCACGCTGGCGCGCATGCTGGTCGGCCTCGACCGCCCCACCGGCGGCGCCATCCGGCTCGGCGGCGACGACATGGCCGGGCTCGTCCGGCGCGAGCCGCGCGCCATCCCGCGCCGCATCCAGTACGTGTTCCAGGACCCGGTGTCGTCGCTCAACCCGCGCAAGACCATCCGCCAGGCGCTCGAGGCGCCGATGCGCCGCCTGCTCGGCCTCGCCCCCGAGCGCCGCCGCGAGCGGCTGGCCGAGCTGATGGACGCGGTCGGGCTGCGCGACGCGTTCCTGGAGCGCTACCCGCACGAGTTCTCGGGCGGCCAGGCCCAGCGCATCGCCATCGCCCGGGCGCTGGCGGCCGAGGCGCGCATCATGGTGCTCGACGAGCCGGTCTCGGCACTGGACGTCTCGATCCAGGCGCAGGTGCTGAACCTGCTGGCCCGGCTCAAGCGCGAGTTCGGCCTCACCTACGTCTTCATCAGCCACGATCTGAGCGTGGTCGAGAGCGTGTCGGACCGTGTCGCCGTGATGTATTTCGGCCGCGTGGTCGAGACCGGCCGCGCCCGCGAGCTGTTCCGCGCGCCCCGCCACCCCTACACGGCGCTCCTGATGCGCTCGGCCCCCGTGCCCGGCGCCCGCCACATCGAGCCCGAGGCCGAGCCCGCCGAGCTGCCCGACCCAACCGACCCGCCCGGGGGCTGCGCCTTCGCCTCGCGCTGCCCGCGCGTGGTCGATCGCTGCCGCGCCGAGCGCCCGCCGCTGATGCTCGCGCGCGGCCGCACCCAGGCCGCCTGCTGGCGCCCGCACGACGAGCCCGCACCATGACCGGGCCGGCCGTCCCGCGCCCGCGCCGCCACGACTCGATCTCCGAGAAGATCAAGGAGATGATCGTCGCCGAGGCCTGGAAGCCCGGCGAGCGCCTGCCGCCCGAGCGCGAGCTGATGCAGATGTTCGGCGCCTCGAAAAGCTCGGTGCGCGAGGCCATCTCGGCGCTCGCCGCGCAGGGGCTGGTGCGCTCGCGCACCGGGCCGGGGGGCGGGTTGTTCCTCACCGGCATCGCGCCGGGCCGCGCCATGGAGCTGCTCTCGAACCTCTTCGTCTTCGCGCCCCCGAGCATCGCCGAGATCTACGCCGTGCGCCGCGAGCTCGAGCCCGAGATGGCGGCAGCCGTGGCCGAGACCATCGACGCCGCCGGCTTCGCCCGGCTCGAGGCGGTCATGCGCCTCTACGACGCGCCGCCCAAGGATTCGGCCGAGGAATACGCCCAGCGCCTCGCCGAGCTCGACTTCCACTCGGTGCTCGCCGAGCTGTGCCCCAACCGCGTGCTCGGCTTCTTCTGCGGCTTCCTGCAGACCATGCTGCGCGAGATGGCGGTCTGCCGGCGCATCTACGACGCGCCCAACCCGGCGCTGCGCGACACCGCGCTGCACTACCAGCTCAACCTGCTGCGCGCGCTGCGCGCCCGCGACGGAGCGGCCGCCCGCGCGATCATGCGCGAGCACATGCTCGCCGCCCAGGCCTACATGGAGCGCGTCGAGGCCGAGGTCCGCCCGCGATTTCTCCGGGTGCGCCGCGAGG
>DATKCQ010000130.1:0-21339 GCA_035513135.1 Thermohalobaculum sp. | reverse complement strand
AGGACCCGCGCGGCGAACAGCGCCGAGAGCTCGGGCGGCACCACGCCCTCGAACGCCTCCGGGTGCGGCGCGCCGATCAGGTGGGGCGCGGCGATCAGCACGGCCCCGGCGATTCTGGCAGGGGTGCCGCCCCAGACGATCTGAGCGATGCCGGCGGCGGTCCCGATGACCGTGGCGATCCACCAGAGCTGGCGCATGGCGAGCTCGCCCGCGGCTGCGCCCGGCAGCTCGGGCGAGAGGCCGAGCGCAGGCATGAGCTGCACCGCGGCGAAGCCGGCGAGGCCGAACAGCAGCCCGGTGCGGTGGTCGATGCGGGCCAGCCCGCGGCGCTCGGCGAGCGCGAAGGCCGCCACCAGGATCAGCGCGAAGCCGCAGGTGGTCAGCACCGTCATTAGCACGGTGAGCAGGTGCCGGGTTGACTCGCCGCCCGCCGCTTCGTGAGTGTGGTTCGCCGCGCCGCCATGCTCATGCGCGGTTGCGAAATGGCTGACGGCGCCGCTCTCGTAGAGCTCGGCCTCGGCGATCAGCGGCACCAGGAACGCCTGCTGCAGCGCGGCGGCGAACAGCCCGGCGATCAGGCCAGCGAAGAGCGCGCTGGCCAGCAATGTCCTCAGCATCTCGGCTCCGTTGGCTCAGTGGCAGGGAAAGCCGACCGAATGGCGCGTGTCGTGCGCCGCGTCGTGCATCATCTCGGAATGCGCGAAGCCGGCGACGAAGATCAGCGAGACGCCGAGGAAGGCGGTCAGCAGGATGGCGCCGAGGCCCAGCTCGCTGCGCGCGGCGGTGGCGCTTTCCCTCGGGGCGGTTCTGGCAATCATGGTGGTCCCTCTCCATTCCCGTCACACCCGACGGGGTTACCCGGACGACGCATGGCAGGTCTCCTGGCTCGCGGCTCCGGCCGTGGGGGAATTTCCCCTCGGGCCACGCTCTCCCTGCCTTCCCGGCCCGCGGGCCAGTGGCGTTCGGGATCGCTCGCCGCATACAGTCGCGGGGGCGGCTGCGGCACCGGGCCCCCGGGGTGGGTCGGCCCTCTCCGCATTCCCTTTTGATCCGGGGCCCGCTTGGGCGGGTCCGTCGGAACCATGCACGGCCAGACTTCGCGGAAAGCCGGGCGGCTGTCAAGGAATGGCTGCGCGGCGCACGGCTCAGGGGCGGATTGCGACTGTCTCGAGCAGCCAGGCGACGGCATCCGCCACGCCGGCGGCGCGCGGGCCGGGCGGCGGGGCGGGTCGCTCGACCATCAGGATCGGGAGCCCGAGTCGCGCCGCCGCGTCAAGCCGGGCGCGGCCGCTGCCGCCGGCATTCTTGGCGAGGAGGTGGGTGATCGCGTGCGCGCGCATCAGGGCGAGCTCGGTCTCGAGCGTGAAGGGCGGGCGGGCGACAATCTGCGTGATGTGTTCGGGCAGGTCCGCCACCGGCTCGATGACGCGCAGCAGACAGGCGAGGTCGGGGCGTGCGGCGAAGGGGGCGACCTCCTTGCGCCCCGTGGTGATCAGCGGCCGGGCGCCCGGCGGCAGGGCCGCCGCGGCCACCGCAGGCTCGGGGAAGCTGTGCCAGTCTCCGACAGGCTGCCAGACCGGGCGCAGCAGCTTCAGGCGCGGCGTGCCGGTGGCGGCGCAGGCCGTCGCGGCGTTGGCGGCCATGCGCGCGGCGAAGGGGTGCGTGGCGTCGATCAGCGCTGCGACCCGGTGCGCGCCGAGCCAGGCGGCGAGGCCGTCCGGGCCGCCGAAGCCGCCCGTGCGGGTCTCGGCGGCGATCGGCGCCGGGTTGGAGGTGACGCCGGCGAGCGAGGCGGTGACGCGCAGCCCGGGGAGGACCGCGAGGCGTTCGACCAGCGTGCGGGCCTCCGCGGTGCCGGCGAGGATCAGGACGTGTGCGCTCACGGGACGAATCCGGTGCGGCCGAGCACCGTGCCCCGGCGGTCGGTGACGATCACCTCGACGCCGACCGGGGCACCGCGCAGCGCCTCGAGCGCAATGGCCCGGGCATCTTCGGCGACGGCTTCGGCCAGCGCAGGGCCGGCGATCTCCAGCGCCTCGGCGGCGGTGTTGGCCGCGGCGATGCGGGCGGGGTCGGCGCCGAGGCGGGCACCGAGGGCGGCAAGACGCTCGAAGTCCACCTGGCTGCGGCCAGAGTGCAGGTCGAGCGCGCCCTGGGCGAGCTTGGTCATCTTGCCGATGCCGCCCGCCAGCGTCAGCCGCGGCACGGGGTGGCGGCGCAGATACTTGAGCGTGCCGCCGGCGAAGTCGCCCATGTCGAGAAAGCCGATGTCGGGCAGGTCGTAGAGCCGGCGCACGGCGGATTCGGATGTCGAGCCGGTGGCGCCGACCACGTGCGCGAGCCCGCTGGCGCGGGCCACGTCGATGCCGCGGTGGATCGAGGCGATCCAGGCCGAGCAGGAGAAGGGCCGCACGATGCCGGTGGTGCCGAGAATCGACAGCCCGCCCTCGATGCCGAGGCGCGGGTTCCAGGTGCGCCTGGCGAGCTCCACGCCGTTATCGACCGCGACGGTGACCTCGAAATCCGCCGGGACGTCCTGCGCCTCGGCCGCCTCGCGCAGCACGCCCTGGATCATCTCTCGCGGCACCGGGTTGATCGCGGGCTCGCCCACCGGGATGGCCAGGCCCGGCCTGGTCACGGTGCCGACGCCGGGGCCGGCGCGAAAGCGGATGCCGGAGCCGGGCGGCCCGTGCGCGACGCGGCTGCGGATGGTGGCGAGGTGGGTCACGTCGGGGTCGTCGCCGGCGTCCTTGACCACGGCCGCCTCGGCCCAGCCGGGGCCGGCAGCGGTCTCGGCGATCTCGAACGTCGGGGTCTGGCCGCGCGGCAGCGTGATGCGGACGTGGCCAGGGAAGCCGCCGCCCAGGAGCGCCTCGGCGGCCGCCTTCGCGGCGGCGGTGGCGCAGGCGCCGGTGGTCCAGCCGCTGCGCAGCTTGCCGGTGGGCTTGTCGAGGGGCTCGTCGGACGGCTCGTCGCTCATGCCCGCGACTATAGGGGGCCGTGCGGTCCGCCGAAAGCGGTGGCCGCGACATGATGGCGGGCGTGCGCGCCTGCAAAACGTCGCTTCGCTGTTTCGCCCGCGGCCCGATGGCGGCTATATCAGGAACATGAGCGCGAAGCTGCCCCTTCCCCCCGTCGACGGCGGCTGGCCCGAGCTGGAGCCGGGCTGGGTCTGGCTGGTCGGCGCCGGGCCGGGCGATCCGGGGCTGATGACGCTGCACGCGCTGAACGCGCTCGCCCAGGCCGACGTGATCGTCTACGACGCGCTGGTGGACAAGCGCATCCTCGACTGGGCGCGGCCGGGCACCGAGCTCGAGTTCGCCGGCAAGCGCGGCGGCAAGCCGAGCCCCAAGCAGCGCGACATCTCGCTGAGGCTGGTCGAGCTGGCCCGCGCCGGGCGCCGGGTGCTGCGGCTCAAGGGCGGCGACCCGTTCATCTTCGGGCGCGGCGGCGAGGAGGCGCAGGCGCTGGTGCAGGCGCGCATCCCGATCCGCATCGTGCCAGGGATCACCGCGGGCGTCGCGGGCCTAGCCTATGCCGGCATCCCCGCGACGCACCGCGACGTGAACCAGGCGGTGACCTTCTTCACCGGCCACGACCAGAGCGGCGAGGCGCCCGGCGCGCTCGACTGGGCGGCGCTGGCGCGCTCCTCGCCGGTGCTGGTCGGCTACATGGCGATCAAGACCCTGCCGGCGATCTGCGCCAGCCTGATGGCGGCCGGGCGCAGCGCCGACGAGCCGGTGGCGGTCATCGTCGACGCGACGCTGCCCACCCAGCGGGTGGTCGAGACCACACTGTCGCGGGCGGCGGCGGACTTCGCGGCGAGCGGGCTCGCGCCGCCCGCCATCGTCTGCATCGGGCGGGTGGCGCTGATGCGCCAGACCCTCGACTGGATCGGCCAGATGGCCGGCGTGCCGCCGCGCGCGCTCGATCCGCTCGGTAGCGAGGCCGCCTCGGCGGCGGGATGAGGCGATGCGCGGGCTGGTCATATCGGCACCGGCCTCGGGCACCGGCAAGACCTCGGTGACGCTCGGCCTGCTGGCAGCGATGCGCCGCCGGGGCCTCCAGCCGGTCTCGGCCAAGAGCGGGCCGGACTACATCGACCCGGCCTTCCACGCGGCGGCCACGGGCCGGCCCTGCACGACGCTGGACGCCTGGGCGATGAGTGCCGGGCAGCTCCGGGCGCGGGCCATGCGCCAGCGCGGCACGCATCTGGTGGTCGAGGGGGCGATGGGCCTGTTCGACGGGGCGCCCGAGCCCGAGGATCCGCTCGGCACCGGCTCCACGGCCGACGTGGCGGCGGCGCTGGACCTGCCGGTGGTGCTGGTGCTGGACGTGAGCCGCATGGGGCAGGGCGCGGCGGCGGTGGCCGCCGGCCTGGCGGGGTTCCGCGAGGACGTGCACGTGGCCGGCGTGATCCTCAACCGGCTGGGCAGTGCGCGGCACGAGGCGGTGGTGCGCGCGGCGGTCGAGACGGTGCTGCCGGTGCTGGGCGCGCTGCCCCGGCGCGACGACCTCGGCCTGCCCTCGCGCCATCTCGGGCTGGTGCAGGCGGGCGAGCGCGACGACCTTGCGGCCTTCATCGCGCGCGCCGCGGCATGGGTCGAGGCGGGCTGCGACATCGCGGCGATCTTCGCCGATTCGGTGATCCTGCACGGGCCGGTGGATCCGCCCGCGCACATGGAGCCGCTCGGCCAGCGGATCGCGGTGGCGCGCGACCTGGCGTTCGAATTCGCTTACCCGCACATGCTGGATGACTGGCGGGCGCTGGGGGCCGAGGTCGCGTTCTTCTCGCCGCTGGCCGACGAGGGACCGGGCGAGGGCGCTGACGCGGTGTTCCTGCCTGGCGGCTATCCGGAGCTGCATGCGGGGCGGCTCGCCGGGGCCGAGGGCTTTCGCGCCGGCATGCAGGGGGCGGCGGCGCGCGGCGCGCCGATCTACGGCGAGTGCGGGGGCTACATGGTGCTGGGCGACGGGCTGGTGGACGGCGACGGGGCGCGGCACCGGATGCTGGGCATGCTACGGCTGGAGACGAGCTTCGCCGAGCGGCACCGGCATCTGGGCTACCGCCAGCTCGCGCCGCTGGGCGGGCTGCCCTGGCACGGGGCGCTCAGGGGGCACGAGTTCCACTACGCCTCGACGCTGCGGGCCGAGGGCGAGCCACTTTTCCTCGCCCGCGACGCCGAGGGCGCGGACCTCGGTGAGTGCGGCTTGCGGCTGGGCCGCGTGATGGGCTCGTTCGCCCACGTGATCGACGCGGGCTGAGCGCCGGCGCGCCCGCGTCCAAATTTGGACGCATGGTCAAGCCATTGAACGCGCTGGATTTTCCGTTTGGACGGATTTCACGGTTAACCAAGGGCGGCTGTCGTCAGGCGCGGCGTTTGGGGCGCAGGATGTGCGGGTGGGTGCCGTCGTAGAGGGCGCTGTCGCGGAAGTCGCCGTCGGCCAGCGCCCGGCCGACGAGAATCAGCGCGGTCCGGGTGATCTTGGCGGCGCGTGCCCTGGCGCGGATGTCGGCGAGCGTGCCGTGCAGGAACGCCTGGTCGGGCCAGCCGACGCGGTAGGCGACGATGGCCGGGCAGTCGGCGCCGTAGTGCGGGATCAGCCGGCGCTGCACCTCGGCGAGGTTCCTGACCGAGAGGTGGATGGCGAGCGTCGCGCCGGAGCGGCCGAGCGTGTCGAGGTCCTCGCCCGGCGGCATGGAGGAGGATTTCATGGCGGTGCGGGTGAGGATCACGGTCTGCGCGACCTCCGGCACGGTCAGCTCGCGCCCGAGCGCCGCGGCCGCCGCGGCGTAGGCCGGCACGCCCGGCGTGATGTCGTAGGGGATGCCCAAGCGCCGCAGCCGGCGGATCTGCTCGGCGATGGCGCCGTAGAGCGAGGGGTCGCCGGAATGGACGCGGGCGACGTCGTGGCCGAGGCCGTGGGCGGCCGCGATCTCGACGACGATCTCGTCAAGCGTCATCGGCGCAGTGTCGATCACGCGGGCGCCCGGGGGCGCGGCGGCGACCACCTCGCGCGGCACCAGCGAGCCGGCGTAGAGGCAGACCGGGCAGGCGGCGATCAGGCGCTGGCCCTTGACGGTAATCAGCTCCGGATCGCCGGGGCCGGCACCGATGAAATGGACGGTCATGGCGCGGCGTCGCGGTGGTTAGCGCCGTCATTTCCCGGCCTGGCCGGGGCATCCAGCGACCCGGCGCGGCGCGCAAGCGTCTGGATTGCCCGGTCGAGCCGGGCAATGACGGGAAAGAGGGGGCGGCCGTGATGCACCGGTGTCATGCCTTCTCCCGGTCGAGGTGCTTGGCGTATCCGCGCGGCGTGTACATGCGCGGGCCCTCGCCGAGATGCGCGAGGCGGGACTGCGACGAGCCGACGAGAACCACGGTGAGCATGTCGACCTCGTCCGGGTCGAGCTCGGCGAGGCGGCGGTAGGCGAGGCGCTCCTCGGGGCGGCCGAGATTGGCGGCCAGCAGCACCGGCGTGTCGGCCGGGCGGTGCGCCAGCAGGATATCGCGGGCCTGCGCGAGCAGCGTGCGGCGGCGCGCGGAGACCGGGTTGTAAAGCGCCACGACGAAATCGCCCTCGGCGGCGGCGCGCAGGCGGCACAGGATGTCGGCGCGCGGGGTCAGCAGGTCCGAGAGCGAGATGGCGCAGAAGTCGTGGCCCAAGGGCGCCCCGGCGCGCGCCGCGGCGGCCTGCAGCGCCGAGACGCCGGGGGCCGAGATCACCTCGGCGCGGCGGGCGCAGGCGCTGACGCCGCCCTGCGCGGGCGGCCGGTCGAGCAGCTCGAAGACCAGCGCGCCCATGGCGTAGATGCCGGCGTCGCCCGAGCAGACGAGGGCGACGTTCGCTCCCTCCCCGGCGCGCTCGAGCGCGTGGCGGCAGCGCGCCTCCTCGGCGCCGAGGGGGAAGTCGCGGCGCGGCTTGGCCACCGCCAGCGGGCCGATGAGGTCGAGATAGAGGGAGTAGCCGACCAGCTCGTCGGCCTCGGCGATCAGGCGCGAGGCCTCGGGCGTGCGCCAGTCCGGCTGGCCGGGGCCGATGCCGACCAGCGCCAGGCGGCCGCGCGGGCGGCCGGGCAGCGCGGAGATCGGCGCGGGGGCGCGGGCGATGGCCACGGTGGCGCTGGCGGATTTTCGTTTCGACACGACCAGCGCGCCCCGCGGCCCGGCGCCGGCCAGCGCCGCGCCCTCGGCGACGCCGTGACAGCCGACCTCGGCGAACACCACCTCGGAGGGGGTGGCGAGGCGCGGCGTCTCGGCCTCCAGCGCGGCGGCGTCGAACAGGCGCAGCGGCACGCCCAGGCGGCGGGCGAGCGCGCCCACCGCCGGCTCGTCGGCCTTCAGGTCGAGCGAGAAGACGGCGGCCACGGCGCCGGCGGCGATGCCGGCCTCGGCCAGCGCCTCCCCGGCGAGGGCGGCGAGTTCCTCCGGCGGGCAGCCGCGGGCGCAGCCGCAGCCAAGCGCGAAGACCTGCGGGTGATAGACCAGCTGCGCCGGCCCGCCCGCTGCCGGCGCCGTGGTGGCCGAGAGGGTGACGCGGTGGCCCGGCGGGCTCCCTCCCCCCTCGTGGGGGAGGGGTGGGGAGGGGGGGAGGTCCGCCAGCCACGGCGCCGCGCCCTCGACCACGGCCTCGGCGCCACCCAGAAGCGCGGCCATCGCCGCCTTGGCGTCCCCCGGATTGGCAAGCCGCCAGCCGGGCGGCGGCTCGTCCAGCGCCACACCCAGCGCCACCTCGCCCGCAGTGGTGATGGCGGGGGCGGCACCCAGCGCCCCGGCGATGCGCCGGGCAAGCGCGTTGGCGCCGCGGTGGCCGCCGAGCAGCGGCACCACCGCCGAGCCGTCCTCGGCGACGGCGATGACGGCGGGCTCGGCGCGCTTGTCGGCGATGAGCGGCGCGACGGCGCGGATCAGGATACCGGCGGCGCAGACCCCGACGATCGGCGTGCCGGCGGCGAAGAGCGCGCGCAGGTGCTCGGGCGCCCGCTCGAAATGGGCGTCGGCCTCGACCCGGCCGGCGCGGCCGTGCAGCGCCGCGCCAAGGGTCCCGGCGACGCGCCGGGCGGTCGCCGCGCCCGAGGCGGCGAGGCAGATCACGACTGGCGCGGGCTCAGCCACGGGTCGTCTCCCTTCGAGATCAGGATCATCGAGAAGTAGGGGGCGGTCTCGGGGGCCTCGGCCAGCGGCGCGGCGCGGGCCTCGGGCAGCGAGGCGCGCTCGGCGTAGCCGGCGTTGGGGGTGAGGCCCATGGTCTCGATCAGCGCGCGCAGGCGCGGCAGATGGCGGCCGACCTTGAGGATGGCGACGGTCTGCGCCGCCTCGATGCGGGGGCGCAGCTCGGCGTCGGGCAGCGGGCCGGGGAGCACGGTCAGCACGTCGTTGCGCGCGGTCAGCGGGCGCTTCAGCGCCGCGGCGCAGGCGGCGAGCGAGCTGACGCCGGGCACGATCTCCACGGGGAAGCGCGGGGCGAGGCGGGCGAACAGATACATGAACGAGCCGTAGAAGAACGGGTCGCCCTCGCACAGCACGGCGACGTCGGTGCCGGCGGCGAGGTGGGCGGCGATGCGCTCGGCGGCCTCGGCATAGACCTCCTGCGCCTCGAAGCGGTCGGGGCGCATGGGCACGACCATGGGGATCTCCTCGGCGCCCTCGGGAATCGCGGCGGCGGCGATGCGCCGCGCCAGGCTCTTGCCCGAATCGGGGGCCGGGTAGGCGATGACGCGGGCGGCCCCAATCAGGCGGTAGGCGCGCAGCGTCATCAGCTCCGGGTCGCCGGGGCCGACGCCGATGCCGTAGAGGGTGCCCGTGTGCGTACCGGTCATCGGACCAGGCTCCACTGCACGACGGGCATCAGCGGGCGCCAGCCGGTGCGGCTGCCGACCGGGGCGGCGCGCTCGATCGCCAGCCGCGTCAGCTCGCCACCGTGCTCGGCAAGGAGCGCGGCGAGCAGGGCCTCCGATTGCAGCGTCACGGCGTTGGCGGCGAGGCGGCCGCCCGTGGGCAGCATGGCGAGCGCGGCGGCCACGGTCTCGCGCGAGAGACCGCCGCCGATGAAGACCGCGTCGGGGCGGGGGAGGTCCGCCAGCGCCTGCGGCGCCCGGCCCTCGATCAGGCGCAGGCGGGGGGTGCCCAGGGTCTCGGCGTTCTGCCGGGCCAGGGCGAGGCGTGCCGGGTTGGGGTCGAGGCCGATGGCCAGCGCCTCGGGCGCCGCGCGCATCCACTCCACGGCGACCGAGCCGCAGCCGGTGCCGATGTCCCACAGGACCGCGCCGCGCGCCGGCATCAGGCGGGCGAGCGTCACGGCGCGCACCTCGCGCTTGGTCATCACGCCGTCATGGGCGAAAGCCTCGTCGGGCAGGCCGGGCAGGCGCGAGAGGAGGAGGCCGGGGGTGCCTTCGCATTGCACCGCGAGCGTGTGGAAGGGCGGCATCGCCGCCGCCGGGTCGGCTGCGGCCCAGTCGGCGGCGCTGGCCTCGAGGCGCTGCGCGTGCGGGCCGCCGAGGTTGGCCAGCACGGTCAGGCGCGAGGGGCCGTAGCCGCGGGCGGCCAACAGGCGGGCGATCTCGCCGGGCGTCCCGGCCCCGGCGGTCAGGATCAGCAGGCGGGCGCCGGGCCAGATCCAGGGCACCACCTGCGCGGCCGGGCGGCCGTGGGCGGTGAGCGTCTCGACATCGGCGAGCGACCAGCGCATGGCGCAGGCGGTCCACTGGAAGGCCGAGAGCTGGGGGTGGAACGCGATCTCCTCGCCGGGGACCGCCCTGAGGATGCGCGCGCCGACCGAGTACCAGAGCGGGTCGCCGGTGACGAGAATGACGATGCGCCGGCCCTTGTACGAGCGGATCGTCTCGATCATCGCGTCGAACGGCGAGGGCCAGGAGAGGCGTGTCGCGCTGACGCCCGGCGCGAGGCTGTGATGACGGTCGCCGCCGATGATCACCTCGGCCTGCTCGACGGCGCGGCGGGCGGCGGCGGAGAGGCTCGCCATGCCCTCCTCGCCGATGCCGACGATGGTGAGCCAGGGCGCCCCGGCGGTCATCGCGGCGCCTCCAGCCCGGCGGCCAGTGCGTTCACGGCGGCCGCCGCCATGGCCGAGCCTCCGCGCCGGCCGCGCAGGGTGAGGAACGGGACGCCGCGCGGGTTGGCGGCGAGCTCGGCCTTCGACTCGGCGGCGCCGACGAAGCCGACGGGAAAGGCGAGGATCGCGGCGGGGCGCGGCCAGCCGGCGTCGAGCAGCTCCAGCAGGTGGAAGAGCGCGGTGGGCGCGTTGCCGATCACCGCGAGCGCGTCCGCGAGATGGTCGCGCCACAGCTCCACCGCCGCCGCCGAGCGGGTATTGCCGATGCTCCCGGCGCGGTCTGGCGTGGCCGGGTCGTTGAGCGTGCAGATCACCGGGTTGCCGGCGGGCAGGCGGCTGCGCACGACGCCGCTCGCCACCGCCTCGCAGTCGCACAGCACCGGCGCCCCGCCCGCCAGCGCCGCGCGGGCGGCGGCGGCGAGGTCGTCCGACCAGGCCAGCCGGTTCGCCACGTCGGGCATGCCGCAGGCGTGGACCAGGCGGACGGCGACCGCGTGCAGGTCCGCGGGCAGATGGTCGAGGCGGGTCTCGGCGCGGACGATCTCCCAGGACTGGCGATAGATGGCGGCGGGATCGCGCTCGTAGCGGAGCGGCGCCGGGGCGGTGAGCTTCGGCGCCTGGGGCGTGTCGGCGCAGGCGCGGGCGGCGGCGGCGAGGCGCTCGGCCATGCCGAGGCCGAGGATCCAGGCCTCCTCGGTCTCGATCAGGCGGCGCTCACGCGGGGTCAGGTCCGGCGGGCCGGCGAAGAGGGGGGCGAGGCCGCCCTCGGCGTCGAGGCGGGCGAAGGCGAGGGCGTTCACGCGGGTCTGGGCGGCGTCGGGGACCTCGCTCTCGCGACGGGCCCCGGCCACCGCGGCGCGGATCAGCGACGGGTAGACCTCGGCGAGCACGATCGGGGCCTCCGGCGCGGCGAGGCCAGTCTCGAAGGGCCAGACGGCGATATGGCCGGCGAGGCGCGGGTCGGCGCGCAGGCGCTCGAGCGCGGGCAGACCGAGGAGGATCTGGCTGCCGACCGAGCCGGCATAGGCGAGCTGCCAGACGGTCTTGGCGCCCCTGGCGCGGGCGTCGGCGAGGCGCCGCTCGGGCGGGTGGCCGTCGCCGTGGCGGGCGCGGGCGGTGGGCGGCAGCGCCGGGTGGTCGAGATGCGCCGGGCGGCCCCACATGGGGCCGAGGCCGTCCCAGGCGCGGTTGATCCGCTCGGCCACGGCGTAGCGGTTGTTGCGGTTGGCCGCGTCGTCCCGGATTTGCCCGGCCAGCCAGCGCCAGAGGGCGAGGGCGTCGGGCCTGCCGGCGAGGCGGGCGGCGACGCCGGCGGGGTAGCCGAAGGGGAAGTCGAAGCCGGCCAGCACGCGCCGGCCGGCGCGGCACTCGGCGTCGAGCAGGGCGGCGAGCCGGTCGGTCGCCTCGGCCCGGGTTCGGGCGTAGGCGGGGGGCTCGGCCGTGATGCGCCGGCCGTCCCTCCGCGCCAGCGTCCACCAGAGCGAATCGGGGCTCGGCCGGGCCGGGCCGGGGACAGAGCGGGCCGACCAGTCGACGATCAGGTAGCTGTCGAACAGGGCGTCGGGCACGCCTCAGCGATCCTTCAGGTACTTGCGCACGCTCTCCGGCCCCAGCGGGTGGTCGGCGTGGGGGTAGGTCGGGTGGTGGTGGTCGTGGTGGTGATCGTGGCCGTGCTCGTGGCCGTGCTCGTGGCCGTGCTCGTGGCGGTGGTGATCGTGGTGATGCTGCCCCTCCGCCGCCAGCCGGCAGGCGCCGGTGCAGAAGTCGTCGCACAAGGGGCACTCGGCGACGTTCGAGCCCGGCGCGCTCGCGCCCTGGCCCTCGACATGGTGGTGGTGGCTCTCCTGGGGCGCGCCGACCTCGTGCTCGAAGCCGAGCACCCGGGCGCGGTACTTGCACATCTGGCAGTTCATCGCCGGGGGGCCGTCGAGAATCTCGCGCACCCGCTCGGCGAAGGTGGCGATCACCTGCGGGTGGTCGTTGAGGTAGCCCGCCCAGACGAACTTGATCTCCGGGTGCGCCGCCGCCACCAGGTCGGTGAATCCGTAGATGCGCTCGATCAGCACGCCGGTGAACAGGAAGTAGGGGAACACCACGATGCGCCGGAAACCCAGCCGGGCGGCGCGCTCGAGGCAGGGCTCGACGAGGGGGAAGGTGACGCCCGAATAGCCGGTCTCGGCCCAGCCGAAGCCCATGCCCTCCCACAGCAGCCGCGCGACTTTGGCGACGTTCGCGTTGGCGTCGGGGTCCGAGGCGCCGCGACCGATCACCACGAGGCAGGTGTCGTGCAGCGGCACCGGGCCGGTCGCGGCATCGGCGCGCGCCACCGCCTCGCGCACCCGGTCGCCGGCGGCGGCGAGCATCTTCGGGTCGACGCCGAGCTCGCGGCCGTAGGCGACGCGCACCCCGTGCTCGGCCGCGTAGGTGTTGAGCACCGAGGGGATGTCGTTCTTCGCGTGCATCGCCGCGAACAGCATGCCCGGCACGGCGAGGATGCGCTCGCAGCCCGCCTGGCGCAGCCGGTCGAGGCCGTCGCGGATCACCGGGTTGGCGAACTCGAGATAGCCGTGCGCCACCGGCCAGTCGGGGAAGTGGGTCTTCAGCCGCTCGGCGACCACGGCGAACTCGTCGACCGCGGCCTGGGACCGCGAGCCGTGGCCGCAGACCATGACGCCGATGCGGCTCATGCCCGGCGCCCTGCCCTGGCGCTCCGCTTTGCCCGGCGCCCGCGCCACAGCGCGGCGCCTGCGATCATGAGCGCGAGACCGAGCGCGCCTGGCACGTACCAGTGGCTGTGGCCGCCCGCTTCCGCGACGTGCCCGGGATGGGCGAGGGCGGGCGTGGCGAGCAGGACGGCGAGCGTGGCGACGGCGGCTTTCATGGGAGTCCCTCCTTGGTCTGCAAGGGCGCACACGCAGGGAGGGCGAGCTGGAACGGCCACGGGCCGCTTCCTCGGAACAGCTCCGGCGTCGGCCCCCTGCTTGGGTCGGCCTCGGGCCCGGATCCGCTCAGCCCCCTCGACGGGTGCGCTGTTCATTGCGCCCTGCTTACGCCCGCGCTATGTCGCGATCAAACGAAATTGCGCCTTGCCGGGTCGCGAAGGCGACATCGGGCAGGCGGACGATGGGCCGGGCCGAGAGGGGGCCGGGCCGAGCGGGGCGAGCGATGACCACGACGATCTTCGTGTGCGACACCTGCCGCTGGTCGGTCGCAGAGAAATGCGCGCCCTGCGGCCGAACGGGGGGCGAGATCCTCGCCGGCCATGTCGAGCGGCTCGCCGACGGGCTGCCGGGGATCAGCGTGCGCCGCCAGTCGTGTCTCATGGGTTGCGAGCGGCACTGCAACACGGCCGTCGCGGCGCCGGGCAAGCTCACTTACGTGCTGGGCGCCTTCGCGCCGGAGCCGGACTCGGCGGCCGCCGTGGTCGCATACGCCTGCCTGCACCGCGACAGCCCGACGGGGCAGGTGCCGCTCAGGCGGTGGCCGAAGGGGGTGAGGGGGCATTTCATGGCGCGCATCCCGGCGCTGCTCGGCGAGGGCTGAGGGGTGCTTGCCGAGCATGCCATCGCCCCGCCCGACCCCGAGCTGGGCCGCGCCGTGCAGGCGGCGATCGACGCCAAGACCAAGCCGCCGGGCAGCCTCGGGCGCATCGAGGCGCTGGCCTTGCAGATGGCGCTGGCGCAGGGCACCGGGCGGCCCGCGGCCGACCCGGCGCGGCTCTTCATCTTCGCCGGCGACCACGGGATCGTCGCCGAGGGGGTCTCGGCCTGGCCGCAGGAGGTGACCGCGCAGATGGTGCTGAACTTCCTCGCCGGGGGCGCGGCGTCGACAGTGTTCGCGCGCGTGAGCGGGGCCGAGGTCACCGTGGTGGACGCCGGGGTGGCGGCCGAGATCGCGGCGCCGGGACTGGTGCGCGCCGGCATCCGGCGGGGCACGCGCAACGCCGCCCGCGAGGATGCGCTGAGCGCGCAGGAGGTGGCACAGGCGCTGGCCTTCGGCGCGCGCCTGGCGGCGCAGGCGGTGGACGGCGGCGCGCGGGTGATCGCGCTGGGCGAGATGGGGATCGGCAACACCTCCGCCGCCGCGTTGCTGGCGCACGCGGTGGCCGGGATCGAACTGGGCGTGCTGACCGGGCCGGGGGCGGGGCTCGATGCGCAGGGCGTGGACCGCAAGCGCGCCGTGCTGGCGCGGGCGGCGGAGCGGCGGCCGGGTCCGCTGGCGCCCGGCGAGGCGCTCGCCGCCTTCGGCGGGCTGGAGATCGCGGCGATGGCGGGTGCGCTGATCGGCGCTGCCTCGCGGCGCGCGGTGGTGCTGGTGGACGGCTTCATCGCCAGCGCGGCGGCGCTCGCCGCACTGGCCGCCCGGCCCGAGGCGCGGCCCTATTGCGTCTTCGCCCACCGCTCGCGCGAGCCCGGCCACCGAGCGATGCTGGAGTGGCTGGAAGTCGAGCCGCTGATCGACCTCGACCTGCGGCTCGGCGAGGGCACCGGGGCGCTGCTGGCGCTGCCGCTCCTGCGTGCCGCAACCGCCATGCTGGGCGAGATGGCGACCTTCGAGAGCGCCGGGGTGTCGGGCAGGGCACCATGAGATGGGCACCATGAGACGGGCACCATGAACCGGGCACGCGACGAGCTGGCGCTGGTTCTCGCCGCGGCCGGGTTCCTGACCCGGCTGCCGCTGCCCGTGCCCGGGGACTGGGAGGCCGATCGGCTGGCCCGCGCCAGCCGGTATTTCCCCCTGGTGGGCGCGCTGGTCGGTCTCGCGGGCGGGCTGGTCTGGTGGCTGGCCGGGCTCCTGCTGCCGCCGGCGCTGGCGGCGGGGCTGGCGCTCGGCGCGGTGATCTGGCTGACCGGCGCGCTGCACGAGGACGGGCTGGCCGACTGCGCCGACGGGCTCGGCGGCGGGCGCGATCGGGCCGCGGCGCTCGAGATCATGCGCGACAGCCGCACCGGGAGCTATGGCGTGCTGGCGCTGGTCTTCTCGGTCGGCCTGCGCTGGGCGGCACTGGCCATGCTGGCGCCGCTGGCGGGCATGCTGGCGCTGGTGCTGGCGGGCGGCATCGGGCGGGCGATGATGGTGCCGGTGCCGGCGCTGACGCGCTACGCGCGCCCGGAGGGCGCGGGCGCACTGGTCGCCCGCGGCGCGGGCAGCGCCGAGGTGGCCGCGGCGCTGGCAACGGCGCTGCTATTGGCGCTGATCGGCGGCTGGGCGGGCCTCGGCGCGCTGCTGCTCGCCGCGCTGGTCGCGGCCGCGTTTCTCGGCTGGATGGTGCGGCGCATCGGCGGCTATACCGGCGACGGGCTCGGGGCCGTGGCGCAGCTTGGTGAGATCGCGGTGATGGTCACGCTGGCGGGGGCCTGGGCATGATCTTCCTGCGCCACCCGACCCCGCAGGCGCCGCCGGGGCTGTGCTACGGCCGGCTCGACCTGGCCGCTGGCGCGGCAGCCGAAGCCGAGATCGCCCGCGCGCTTGACCTCACGCCGCCGGTGGCGCGCGTCATCGCCAGCCCGGCGCGCCGCTGCCGCGGGCTGGCCGAGGCGCTGGCGGCGCGCGACGGCGTGGCGCTGGAACTGGACGACCGGCTCCGGGAGCTCGATTTCGGCGACTGGGAGAACCGGCGCTGGTGGGATATCCCGCGCGCCGAGAGCGACCCCTGGGCCGCCGACCCGTGGCGCCTCGCGCCGCCGGGCGGCGAGAGCTTCGGGGCGCTGCACGCCCGGGTCGCCGCAGTGCTGGCGGAGACGGGGCCGGGCGCGGGTCTGGTCAGCCATGCCGGGCCGATCCGCGCGGCGCGCATGATCCTGACCGGGGCGAGCTTCGCGGCCGTGTTCGCCGAGCCGGTGCCCCATGCCGCGCCGATTCGCCTCGCCCGGGAGCCGGCCTGATGGCCCGGCTGTCGCTGATCCTCGGCGGCGCGCGCTCGGGCAAGTCGGCCCGCGCGCTGGCGCTGGCCGAGGCGCCGCGGGTCTTCATCGCCACCGCCGAGGCACTGGACGACGAGATGGCCGAGCGCATCCGCCGCCACCACGCCGAGCGCGGGCCGGACTGGGGACTGGCCGAGGCGCCGCTGGAGCTGGCCGCGGCTGTGCGGGATCATTCGGGAGAGCGCGTCACGCTGGTCGTCGACTGCCTGACGCTGTGGCTGTCGAACCTGATGCACCACGGCCGCGACGCCGACGCGGAGATCGACGCGCTGGTCCTTGCCTTGGCCGAGGCGCCGGGCCGTGTCGTGCTGGTCTCGAACGAGGTCGGCCTCGGCCTCGCCCCGGTGAATGCGCTGGGCCGCGCCTTCCGCGACGCGCAGGGGCGGCTGAACCAGCGGATCGCCGGGGCGGCGGACCATGTGGAGTTCGTCGCCGCCGGCCTGCCGCTCATCCTCAAGGGCGCGCCGTGACCCCCGCCCTGATGTTCCAGGGCACCGGCTCGAATGTCGGCAAGTCGCTGCTAGTGGCCGGGCTGTGCCGGGCGTTCGCCGATCGCGGGCTGGCGGTGCGCCCGTTCAAGCCGCAGAACATGTCGAACAACGCCGCCGTCACCGCGGACGGCGGCGAGATCGGCCGGGCGCAGGCGCTGCAGGCGCGCGCCGCGCGCGTGGCGCCCTCGGTGCACATGAACCCGGTGCTGCTCAAGCCCGAGACAGACACCGGGGCGCAGGTGATTCTGCACGGCCGCCGCGTCGCCGCCGTCGCCGCGCGCGACTACGCCGCACTGAAGCCCGGGCTCATGGCCGGGGTGCTCGACAGCTTCCGCCTGCTGGGCGCGGGCGCCGACCTCGTGCTGGTCGAGGGGGCCGGAAGCCCCGCCGAGGTCAATCTGCGCGCCGGCGACATCGCCAACATGGGCTTCGCCGCGGCCGCCCGCGTGCCGGTGGTGCTGGCCGCCGACATCGACCGGGGCGGCGTGATCGCCCAGATCGTGGGCACCCACGCGGTGCTGGCGCCCGAGGACGCGGCGCTGGTGCGCGGCTTCGTGATCAACCGCTTCCGCGGCGACCCGGCGCTTTTCGACGAGGGCTACCGCCTGATCGCGGCGCGCACCGGCTGGCGCGGTTTCGGCATCGTCCCGTGGTTCGACGCGGCCGCCCGCCTGCCCGCCGAGGACGCCGCCGACATCCGGGCGGATACCCGCGGAGGTGCGTTCAGGATCGTCTGCCTGCAGCTCTCGCGCATCGCCAATTTCGACGACCTCGACCCGCTGAATCTCGAGCCCGGCGTGACGGTCGGCATGGTCCGCCCTGGCGAGGCGATCCCCGGCGACGCTGATCTCGTGATCCTGCCGGGCTCGAAATCCACGCGCGGCGATCTCGATTATCTGCGCCGGCAGGGCTGGGACATCGATCTCCGCGCCCACCGGCGCCGCGGCGGGCAGGTCCTCGGCATCTGCGGCGGCTACCAGATGCTCGGCCGTACCATCGCTGACCCCGAGGGGATCGAGGGCGCGCCGGGCACCTCCGAGGGTCTCGGCCTGCTCGACGTCGAGACCGTGATGACGCCCGAGAAGCGGCTCGGCCGCGTCACCGGCGTCCACCTCGCCAGCGGCGCTTCGGTCGAGGGCTACGAGATCCACATCGGCCGCACCGAGGGGCCCGACCGGGCGCGGCCGCTGTTCCGCGTCGGCGACGCGGAGGAAGGCGCGCAATCGCCGGACGGGCGCGTGGCCGGCGCCTACCTGCACGGCATGTTCGCCGGCGACGCGTTCCGCCGGGCCTGGCTGGCGGCGCTGGGGGTCGCCCCCGGCCCGCACTCCCACGAGGCCGAAATCGAGGTCACGCTCGGCAGGTTGGCGGCGCACCTCGAGGCGCATCTCGACCTCGACGGACTGCTGGCGCTGGCGCGCGCGGGGGTCTGAGCGCGCGGGCACGCGCGGCCGATATCGCTTGCCCCCGCGGTGCAGGAGTGATGTTCTCGCCGCACCGTCGCCGAGCCCGATGCCAGCCACGAGAGTCCGTCCACGCATGTCGCGCACCAGCATCTTCGAGGGCAGCGACGCCGACCGGCCCGGCGCGGCCGCCGGGCTGATGCTGGTGGCGCTGATCGTGCTGGCGCTGCAGGACTCGATCATCCGGCTGGTGGGGGCGGACACCTCGCTGTGGCAGTTCCAGATGATCCGCTCGATGGGCAACCTGGTGCTGCTGATGGTGCTGGCGCGGGTCATCTGGGGCACCGCGCCGAAGTGGCCGAAGCGGCTGTGGGCGGTGGCGCTCAGGAGCGTGCTGCTGCTCAGCTCGATGATCCTGTTCTTCGGCGGCGTGCCGACGCTGACCATGGCCGAGATGGGCGCGGGCCTCTACACCTTTCCGATCTTCGTAACCCTGCTGTCGCTGATCGTGCTGGGCGAGCGGGTCGGGCCGTGGCGCGCCGCGGCCGTGCTGGCCGGTGCCGCCGGCGCCCTGATGATCCTGCAGCCGGCCAGCGCCTCGTTCCACTGGGTCAAGCTGCTGCCGGTGGGTGCCGGGCTCTGCTATGCCGGGATGATCATCACCACCCGGCGCTGGTGCCGGCCCGAATCGCCGGTGACGCTGGCCTTCGGGGTGGCGATCGCCTATTTCGCCGCGACCGCGACGGGGCTCGCGGTGCTCAGCCTCTTTCCCGCCGGCCCGGCGACCGAGGCGGCGATCCCCTACCTGGCGCGCGGCTGGGTGCCGCTGGGGCTGACGATCGTGCTCGTCGCGCTGGCTTGCTCGGTGCTCAACGTCTGCGCCAATCTGTGCCTGACCATGGCCTACCAGAATGCCGAGTCGAGCTGGCTGGCGCCGATCGACTACAGCTACCTGATCTTCGTGACGTTGTGGGGCCTCGCCATCTTCGGCGAGTTCCCCGATCCGCTGATGCTGGCCGGCATGGCGCTGATCGCCGCCTCGGGCACGCTGACCGCCTGGCGCGAGCAGCGGCGCAACCGGCCGCTGCCGCCGCCGGCGACCCGCTGAGGCGGGCCGCGCGCACAGGTGACGCATTGGGCGTTGACGGGCGGGTGTTGACGGGTTGGGCGTTGACGGGGCGGGTCCCGAGGGTCAACGCTGTCGCGCGAGCGCACGAGGAGGCCGCCCATGTCCCGCGCCCTGATCGACCATGTCCGCGCCGAGCTCGAGACCCTCGAGGCCGAGGGGCTCCTGAAGCGCGAGCGCGAGATCGTCACGCCGCAATCGGCGAATGTCGAGGTGGCGACGGATGGCGGGCGCCGGGCGCTGCTGAACCTGTGCGCCAACAACTATCTCGGCCTCGCCGACAACCCGCGCCTGATCGCGGCGGCCGAGCGCGGGCTCGAGGAGCACGGGCTCGGCATGGCCTCGGTGCGCTTCATCTGCGGCACGCAGGACATCCACCGGGCGCTCGAGCGCGAGGTCGCCGGGTTCCTCGGCCTCGAGGACGCGATCCTGTTCTCCTCGTGCTTCGACGCGAATGGCGGGCTGTTCGAGGCGCTCCTGGGCCCCGAGGACGCGGTGATCTCGGACGCGCTCAACCACGCCTCGATCATCGACGGCATCCGGCTCTCGAAGGCGCGCCGGCTGCGCTACGCCAACAACGACCTGGCCGCGCTCGAGGCACGGCTGCGCGAGGCGGCGGACGCGCGGCACCGGCTCGTCGTCACCGACGGGGTGTTCTCGATGGACGGCATCATCGCGAACCTGCCCGGCATCTGCGAGCTGGCCGAGAATCACGACGCGCTGGTGATGGTCGACGACAGCCACGCCACCGGGTTCATCGGACCCGGCGGGGCGGGCACGCCCGACCACTGGGGCGTGCGCGAGCGGGTGCACATCGTCACCTCGACCTTCGGCAAGGCGCTGGGCGGCGCCTCGGGCGGCTTCGCCGCCGGACCCGCAGCGATCGTCGAGATGCTGCGCCAGCGGGCGCGGCCCTATCTCTTCTCGAACGCGCTGGCGCCGGCCATTGTCGAGGCGACGCGCGAGGCGATCAGAATGATCGGCGAGGGCAGCGAGCTGCGCGCGCGGCTCGAGGCCAACGCCGCGCGGTTTCGCGAGAAGATGAGCGCGGCGGGGTTTGTGCTGGCAGGCGAGGGGCACCCGATCGTCCCCGTGATGCTCGCCGACGCGGTGCTGGCGCAGCGCTTCGCGGCGGCGATGATGGAGCACGGCGTCTACGTCACCGCCTTCGCCTACCCGGTGGTGCCAAAAGGGCAGGCCCGCATCCGCACGCAGATGTCGGCGGCGCACAGCCCGGAGGACATCGACCGCGCCGTCGAGGCGTTCATCGCCGTGGGGCGCGAGCTGGAGGTGATCCGATGAGGGCGCTGGTCAAGGCGGAGTCGGCCCCGGGGCTGGAGCTCCAGTACGTGCCGAAGCCCGAGCCGGGGCCGGGCGAGGTGCTGATTCGGGTGCGCATGGCCTCGATCTGCGGCACCGACATGCACATCTGGAAGTGGGACGACTGGGCGCGGCGCACCGTGCCGGTGCCGCTCGTGGTCGGCCACGAATACATGGGGGTGGTCGAGGCGGTGGGAGAGGGTGTGAGCGAGGTCAGGCCGGGCGAGCGCGTCTCGGGCGAGGGCCACATTCCCTGCGGGCACTGCCGCAACTGCCTCTCGGGCCGCGGCCACATCTGCGCGCGCACCCGCGCCGTAGGGGTGAACCGCCCCGGCGCCTTCGCCGACTACGTGGTGATCCCCGAGGCGAACGTCCGGCCGATCCCCGAGTCGATCCCCGACGAGGTGGCGGCGATCCTCGATCCGCTCGGCAACGCGGTGCACACCGCGCTCGCCTTCGACGTGGTGGGCGAGGACGTGCTGATTACCGGCGCCGGGCCGATCGGGCTGATGGCGGCCGCCGTCTGCCGTCACGCAGGCGCACGGCACATCGTGGTCACCGACCTCAACGACGAGCGGCTGGCGCTTGCCGCCCGCATGGGCGCGACACGCGCCGTGCGCGCCGACCGCGAGGACCTCGACACGGTGATGCGCGAGCTGGGCATGAAGGAGGGTTTCGACATCGGCCTCGAGATGTCTGGCGCGCCACAGGCGCTCGACGCGATGATCCAGGCGGTGATCTGCGGCGCCCGGGTGGCGCTGCTCGGCCTGTTCGCATCGCGGCCCGAGGTCGATCTCAATACCGCGATTTTCAAGGGCGTCACCTTCGCCGGCATCTACGGGCGCAAGATGTACGAGACCTGGCACAAGATGCTGGCGATGCTCGAGACCGGGCTCGACGTCAGCCCGGTCATCTCGCACCGGTTCGCCTTCGAGGACTATGCCAAGGGCTTCGAGGCGATTGGCCGGGGGCAGGCCTCGAAGGTGGTGCTGGAGCTTGGC
>DATKCQ010000129.1:0-7247 GCA_035513135.1 Thermohalobaculum sp. | reverse complement strand
CCGCCGCGGACGCCGACTACGAGCCGGTCCGCGCCGCCGCGCGGCTGGCCGCGGCTGAGGCTTTCGCGCCCGGTGCGGCCCCCGTGCCACAGGTCTGAGCCGGCGGAGCGGCACCCCGCGAGGAACGAAATGCCGGGGCGAACGGAATGGTTGCGCCCGCGCGCGCGCTAAACCAAGCTGTGCGCAAAACTTCGGGGGACGTTCGGGGGAGGCATGGACCGCATACCGCTGCTTTCGGTTGAGGAGCTGTCGATCGGCTTCGCGCTGCCCGGCATGGCGCGCCCGGTGGTCGACGGGCTGTCCTTCAGCGTGGCCGAGGCCGAGACGGTGGCGATCGTCGGCGAGTCCGGCTCGGGCAAGACCCTGACCGGCAAGGCGCTGATGGGGCTCCTGCCCAAGGCCGCCTCGTGCCGCGGGCGGGCGCTGTTCCGCCACGACGGCCGCGAGATCGATCTGCTGCACCAGAGCCGCGAGCGCCACCGCGACCTGCGCGGCCGCAGCCTGTCGATGATCTTCCAGGAGCCGATGAGCGCGCTCTCGCCCCTGCACCGGATCGGCGAGCAGGTGGCCGAGGTGCTGCGCGTGCACCGCATCGACGGCAACGTGCGCGCCCGGGTCATCGAGATCTTCGGCGAGGTGGGCTTCCCCGACCCCGAGCGGGCCTGGCGCGCCTACCCGTTCGAGCTCTCGGGCGGCCTGCGCCAGCGCGCCATCATCGCCATGGCGATGGTCGCCAACCCGGCGCTGGTGATCGCCGACGAGCCGACCACGGCGCTCGACGTCACCACCCAGGCGCAGGTGCTCGGCCTGCTCGAGCGGCTCCAGGGCAGCCACCGCATGTCGGTGATCCTGATCACCCACGACCTCGGCATCGTCGCCAACATGGCCGACCGGGTGGTGGTGCTCAAGCGCGGCCGGCTGGTCGAGTCGGGCTCCACCCGCGATGTGCTCGGCGCGCCGGGCCACGCCTACACCCGCCGCCTGATGGCCGCGGCGCCGAAGGTGTCGGAGCGGCCCGGCGCCGGCGCGGCGGTCGGCCACGACCTGATCATGCGCGTCGAGAACCTGTCGAAGACCTACCCCGGCCGGCCGCGCCTGTTCGGCCGGCCCGACGCGCCGGTCGCCGCGCTTTCCGGCCTGGACATGGTGCTCGAGCGCGGCCGCACCCTGGCGCTGGTCGGTGAATCCGGCTCGGGCAAGACCACCGTCGCCCGGGTGATCCTGCGCTCCGAGCGCCCCGACCCCGGCGCCACGATCGCGTTCCACGGCCGCGACGGGGCGCACGAGGACGTCACCGCGCTGTCGGGGCCGACCCTCAAGGCCTTCCGCCGCCGCGCCCAGATGGTGTTTCAGGACCCATACGGGGCGCTCAGCCCGCGCATGTCGGTGCAGGACATCCTCACCGAGCCGCTGCGCATCCACGGCATCGGCACGCCCGCCGAGCGGCGCGAGCGCGCGGCATACCTGCTGCGCCGGGTCGGCCTGTCGCCCGAGCACCTGGGGCGCTTTCCCTACGCCTTCTCGGGCGGCCAGCGCCAGCGCATCGCCATCGCCCGGGCGCTGGCGCTTGAGCCCGAGCTGCTGGTGCTCGACGAGCCCACCTCGGCGCTCGACGTCTCGGTGCAGGCCGAGGTGCTCGAGCTCCTGCGCGAGCTGCACGCCGAGCTCGGCCTCACCTATCTCTTCATCAGCCACGACCTCGCCGTGGTGGCCGAGGTGGCCGACCGGGTGATGGTCATGCGCCGCGGCCGGGTGCTCGAGGAAGGAGCCGCCGGCGCGGTGTTCTCGGACCCGCGCCACCCCTATACCCAGGCGCTGATCGCCGCGCACCCCGAGCCGGTGCTCGACCGCCGGCTCGACCTCGCCGCGGTCGCCCGCGGCGCCGGCGAGCCCGAGACCTGGCCCGAGCCGTTCCGCTACGAGGGCGACGCGGCGCCCGGCCTCGTCGAGGTCTCGCCCGGCCACCGGGTGCGCCAGAACCATCTGAGGAAAGCCGCATGAGACGCCTCGCCATCGCCCTTGCCACGGCTCTGCCGCTGGCGCTCGCGGCGCGCGGGGCGCCGGCGCTCGAGCCAGCCGAAATGCCGGTCGGGATTCCGGTCGAGGAGCCGGTCGTGATGCTGACCGAGCCGTTGGTCGAGACGCCGGCCCTGGTCGAGCGCGTCGAGGCGGGCGACCTGCCGCCGGTCGCCGAGCGCCTGCCCGACGAGCCGCTGCGCGTCGACCTGGCGGCCAAGGGGCGCGAGCCCGGCACGCATGGCGGCGCGATGCGCATGTTCATGACGCGCGCCAAGGACGTGCGCTACATGGCGGTCTACGGCTACGCCCGGCTGGTCGGCTACGACCACGCGTACCGCCTGGTCCCCGACCTGCTGCGCGACGTCACGGTCAGCGAGGACGGCCGCGTCGTGACCTTCCGCCTGCGGCGCGGGCACAAATGGTCGGACGGCCACCCCTTCACCTCCGAGGACCTCCGCTACTGGTGGGAGGACGTGGCGCTGAACCCCGAGCTGTTCCCGGCCGGGCCGCCGGTCGACATGCTGGGCGCCGGCGGCCCGCCGCTGGTCGAGGTGCTCGACGAGGTCACCATCCGCTACAGCTGGGACGTGCCGAACCCGCTGTTCCTGCCGGCGCTGGCCCGGGCGCGGCCGCTCTACATCTACGCGCCGGCCCATTACCTCAAGCGGTTCCACGCCGACCACGCCGACCCGGAGGCCCTCGCGGCGAAGGTCGAGGAGGAGCAGGCGCGCAACTGGGCGGCGCTGCACCATCGCCTCGGCGACCTCTACGACTTCGACAACCCCGAGCTGCCGGTGCTGCAGCCCTGGGTGAACATCACGCCCAGGAACCGCCAGCGCTACGTGCTCGAGCGCAACCCGTTCTACCACCGGGTCGATCCAAGGGGCCGCCAGCTTCCCTATATCGACACGGTCGAGATCGAGGTCGCCTCGGGCGGGCTGATCCCCGCCAAGGTCACGCTGGGCGAGGCGACGCTGCAGGTGCGCTCGCTGTCGTTCGCCGACGCGCCGGTGCTCAAGCGCAGCGAGGCGAAGGGCGCCTACGCCGTGCATCTGTGGGACTCGGGCTACGGCTCGGAGGTGGCGCTCTATCCCAACCTCAACTACGGCGACGATGCCTGGCGCGCGCTGTTTCGCGACACCCGGTTCCGCCGCGCGCTCAGCCTCGCCATCAGCCGCAAGGCGATCAACAAGGTGCTGTATTTCGGGCTGGCGAAGGAGCGCGCGGTGGCGGCGCTCGAGGAGAGCCCGTTCTTCGACCCGGCGCACGCCACCGCCTGGGCGCGCTTCGACCCGGACGAGGCCAACCGCCTGCTCGACGAGATCGGCCTCGTCGGGCGCAACGACGCCGGCTACCGCCTGCTGCCCGACGGCCGGCCGATGGAGGTCATCGTCGAGACCGCCGGCGAGCGGCGCGAGGTCACCGACACGCTGGAGCTGATCGGCGCCACCTGGGAGCGCATCGGCATCCGCCTGCTGGTGCGCCCGCTCGACCGCGACATTCTCAGGAACCGCGCCTATGCCGGCAGCTCGATGATGGTCGCCTGGTGGGGCTGGAACAACGGCGTGCCGACGCCCGAGGCGCCGCCCTTCGAGCTCGCGCCGGTGGACCAGGCCAACTTCTCCTGGCCGCGCTGGGGCCAGCATCACCAGACCCAGGGCTCGGCCGGGGTGCCGGTCGACCTGGCCCCGGCCGCGCGCCTGCTCGAGCTCTACGGCGAATGGATGCGGGCCGCGGGCGAGGCCGCGAAGGCCGCCGTGTGGCGCGAGATGCTGGCGATCCATGCCGACGAGGTGTTCTGCATCGGCACGGTCAGCCGGGCGCCGATGCCGGTGGCCGCCGGCGCGCGGCTGAGGAACGTGCCGGCCAAGGGCCTCTACGCCTGGGACCCCGGCGCCCATCTCGGCATCCACCGCATCGACGAGTTCTTCCTCGAGGGCGGCGGCTGATGCTTGCCTACCTCGCGCGCCGCTGCGCCACCATGGCGGTCACGCTGGCCGTGATCTCGGCGCTGGTCTTCGTCATCATCAACCTGCCGCCCGGCAACTATCTCACCAACCGGATCGCCGAGATGCGCTCGACCGGCGAGGCCGCCGGCATCGCCAAGGCGCAGGCGATGATGGAGCAGTACGCGCTCGACAAGCCGGTCTGGCAGCAATACCTGATCTGGGTCGGCGCCATGCCGGGTCCGGACGGCTTCTCGGGCCTGCTGCAGGGCGATTTCGGCTGGTCCTTCGAGCTCGAGCAGCCGGTCGCCAACGTGGTCGGCGAGACCGCCTGGCTGACCGCGCTGGTGAACCTCTCGGCGCTGCTGTTCGTCTACATCGTGGCGCTGCCCTTGGGCACCATCGCGGCGGTGCGCGCCAACACCTGGATCGACTACCTCGCCTCGTTCATCGGCTATATCGGGCTGGCGACGCCGAACTTCCTGCTCGCCCTGATCCTGCTGTTCTACGGCGCGCAGTACTTCAACATCCCCATCGGCGGCCTGATGGCGCGCGAGTACGAGGGCCAGCCGATGAGCCTGGGCAAGCTCGGCTCGATCCTCACCCACCTGATCGTGCCGACCATCGTGATCGGCACCTCGGCGGCGGCCGCGGTGATGCGCCGGCTGCGCGCCAACCTGCTGGACGAGCTGAACAAGCCCTATGTGGAGACCGCCCGCGCCAAGGGCGTGCCGCCGGTGACCCGCATCGTGCGCTACCCGCTGCGCATGGCGCTCAACCCCTTCGTCGCCGACATCGGCAACCTGGCGCCGCAGATCGTCTCGGGCTCGGTGATCATCTCGGTGGTGATGAGCCTGCCGACGCTGGGGCCCATCCTGCTGCAGGCGCTGAAGAGCCAGGACATCTTCATGTCCGGGTTCATCCTGCTGTTCGTCGGGCTGCTGACGCTGATCGGCATGCTGATCTCCGACATCCTGCTCGCCGTGCTCGACCCGCGCATCCGCCTCGGCGGTGCCCGGACCGGAGCCTGAAATGACCGAGCACTACGTCGCCGAGGAGACCGAGGACCGCGAGGCCGAGCGCCAGGAGCTGGAGCGCGCCGAGTTCGACGCGCCGACGCATGTGCTGGTCTGGCGCCGCTACAAGCGCCACAAGCTCGGCGTCATGACGGGGGTGCTGCTGCTGCTGGCATATCTGGCGCTGCCCTTCATCGAATTTATCGCGCCCTACTCGCCCAACCGCTTCGACGAGGACAACGTCTACGCGCCCCCGCAGGGCCTGCACCTCTACCACCTTGGGGAGTATGTGGGCCTGCACACCTATCCGACGGCGACCGTCTACAACCCCTCCACGGGCCTGGTGGACACGATGGTCCTCCGGCACCGGCCGCTCCCGGTTCCGGTGTTCTCGAACTGCGGCGAGCCCTACCGCTTCCTCGGCCTGATCGAGATGCGCTTCAAGGTCATCTGCCCGCCCGAGGACGGCGCGCTGTTCCTGCTCGGCTCCGACCGGCTCGGGCGCGACAACCTCAGCCGCATCCTGCACGGGGCCCGGCTGTCGATGACCATCGGGCTGATCGGGGTGACGGTCAGCTTCGCCATCGGCATGGTGCTGGGCGGCATGGCGGGGTATTTCGGCGGCTGGGTCGACGCCACCGTGCAGCGCGCCATCGAGGTGTTCCGCTCGCTGCCCGAGCTGCCCATCTGGCTGGCGCTCTCGGCCGCGGTGCCGGTGCACTGGGACTCGCTCACGGTCTTCGTGATGATCTCGGTGATCCTGGGGCTGCTGGACTGGCCGGGGCTGGCGCGCGCCGTGCGCTCGAAGTTCCTGGCGCTGCGCGAGGAGGACTACGTGCGCGCCGCCGAGCTGATGGGCGCCTCGCCCGGCCGCATCATCCGCGCCCACATGATGCCGAACTTCACCAGCCACCTGATCGCCTCGGCGACCCTGTCGATTCCGGCGATGATCCTGGGCGAGACGGCGCTTTCGTTCCTCGGCTTCGGCATCCGCTCGCCCTCGGTGTCGTGGGGGCTGATGCTGAACGACGCGCTGGATGCGGGCCTCGGCGCGCTCGAGCTCTACCCCTGGATCCTGGCGCCGATGGTGCCGGTGATCCTGGTGGTGCTCGCCTTCTCCTTCGTGGGCGACGCGCTCAGGGACGCGCTGGACCCGTATTCCTGAGGACGGGGCCGGCGCGGGAGGCGGACCCGGCGAGCGGCTGGCTTCGGTGCTTCAGGACTCACCGAATCAGCCCTAACTTTTCGAGTTGCCGCCGCGCGCGAGCTCGGCGGCGAGCAGCCGGCTGCGCACCTCGGCGAGCAGCACCCGGTTGGCCGCCACCAGGTCGGCGAGCAGCCCGCCGACCATGGTCACCGCCCCCGCCGCGATCAGCGCGGCGCCGATGACGAGCGACTGGATGTGCCCGCCGCCCTCGCCCTGCAGGTAGAACACGAGGAACCGCGCGAAGGCGATCACGCCGGGCAGCGCCAGGATCGCCGCGAGCGTGGTGAAGAACTGCAGCGCCCGGTAGAGGATGAAGATCCGCACGATGGTCACCGCCGAGCGCAGCACGTAGCCGGTCAGGCTGCGGATCAGCCGCGAATCCCGGGTCGCCGGGTTGACGCGCACCGGCACCGAGGCGACCGGCTCGTTCAGCCGCCCGGCCTGGATGATGGTCTCGAGCGTGTAGGTGTGGCTGTTGAACACGTAGAGCCGCATGGCCAGCGCCCGGCTGATGGCGCGAAACCCCGAGGGCGCGTCCGGCACCTCGGTGCCGCTGGCTTTGCGCACCACCCAGCTGCCCAGACGCTGCAGCAGCTTCTTGAGCGGCGAGAAGCCGGGGATGTCGGCGATCGGGCGGGCGCCGACGACCATCTGGGCGCGGCCCTCGACCACCGGCGCCACCAGGTCGGGGATGCAGGTGGCGTCGTACTGGTTGTCGGCGTCGGTGTTGACGATCGCGTCGGCGCCGAGCCTCAGCGCGGTCTCGAGCCCGGTCATGAACGCCGCCGCCAGGCCGCGGTTGGTGGCGTGGCGCACCACGTGGTCGGCGCCGTGGGCGCGGGCGACCTCCGCCGTGCCGTCGCTCGAGCCGTCGTCGATCACCAGCCACTCGACCCGCTCGAAGCCCGGAACCTCCCGTGGCAGGGCGGCGAGCGCGGCGGGAAGCTGCGCCGCCTCGTTGAAGCAGGGGATCTGGATGATCAGCGTGCGTCCGTGCGTCTCGCTCATTGCGGCGCCTCCCCGGCGGCGCCGGGCGGCGCCAGCTCGTAGAGCTCGAAC
>DATKCQ010000128.1:0-21208 GCA_035513135.1 Thermohalobaculum sp. | reverse complement strand
GGCTGCCCGGCCCTGCCAACCGGTGTCCACGCGTGGACACCTGCCCAAGTCATTGATTTCGCATGAATCGCGCTGTGGGCGCGCATCATGGTAAAGGCGGGCCGGGACGCTCGAGGGGACGTTGAGTCTCCGCGATTTCCGAGTCGCGAAGTGGGTCCACTTCGCGCGAAATCGCGCTAGTCGAGCCAGAGCGGGTTCGACCAGGCCCGCTTGCCCGCCTTGTCGTGGATCGCAACGCGCACCCAGCCGCCTTCGCGGAAGTGGGGCAGGGGCAGCTCGGCCCGGGTCAGGGCGCTGCCGTGGACGACCCTGGCGGCCGAGTTGGCGCCGATGGCGATGATGCGCTCGGCCGGCGAGCATGCGATCACGATCCGCTCGCCCTCGATGCGGACATCGTGCAGCTCCGGGCCGGTCGAGGCGTAGTAGGCGCCGGCCTTGAGCGCGGCGAGCAGCGCCTCGGGCTCGTTCAGCGCGGCCTTGACCATGACCCAGCCGCCGAAATGGTCCGGCGCGTGGAAGTGCGCGTCGTCGGTGGCGCATAGCGTTAGCCGGCGGCCCTCCGACAGCAGCGTGTCGAGGAGCGCCACGCCGAAGCCGCGGTCGCACTCGACGTGACTGCCGTGGTTGTAGATCTCGACGGCGTGCGCGGCGTCGATGGCGCGGGCGTCCTCGGGGGTGAGGCCGTTCCACTCGGGGTGGGCCAGCGCCACGAAGGCGCCGGCCTCGACGCAGCGCCGCGCCAGCGCGGCGGGGCTCTCGCCCGCGTCGGTGCCGGCGAAGTCGGGCTGGGGCGGGGGCGCGAAGCCCGCGGGCAGACCGACTGCGAGTAAGTGCCAGATCTCGCCGTTGCGCATGCGGCCGGTGTGGACCTCGGCGCCGGGGATGGTGGTGAAGCGGTTGGTGCGAAACGCGCTGGTGTCGGTGACCGGGTAGCCGTAGCGGCCGAGGAAGTGGTCGGTGAGCGCGATGAAGTCGTAGCCCGCCTCGGCGTAGCGGCGGCAGACCTCGGCGGGCGCCAGCGCGCCGTCCGAGGCGGTCGAATGGGTGTGCAGGTTGCCCCGGAAGAACCGGCCGGGGTTGGCGAAGGCGGCGTGCTGCATGGGGGCGCTCCGGCGCGTGATCGGGCGCCGAGCTAGCGCCGGATCGCGGGCGATTCGCAATGGGGATGGCGCGGCGCCGGGCTCAGGTGGCGCCGGCCTCGGCGAGCAGCGAGGCGTTGCCGCCCGCCGCGGTGGTGTCGACGCAGACGTGGCGCTCGAGGCTGTAGCGCTCGGGCTGGCCTTGCTCGGTGACCAGCGGGACGATCGGGCCGTCGCGCGCGGCGAGGGCGCGGCGGATGGCGCGCAGGCGCGCGCCGCGGGCGAAGCTGGCGACCGCGGCGAGGCCCCGCAGGCGGGTCAGCGCCGCGGGCGCCAGCACGCCGTCGAGCGCCGCCACCGAGCCGCCGAGCGCGAGCGCCCTTGCGGGCGCGCCCGGGGCGATCAGCAGCACCGCGTTGCCGGCGCTGAGCGCGTCGTCGGCCTGGGCCATGGCGGCGCCGAGACCGGGGCCGAGGCACAGCGCCCGGCCGCGCGGGTAGCTGGCGAGCCGGTTCGACTCGCCGGTGGGGCCGGGCATGGAGACGGGCTCGGGGGTCCAGTCTTCGAGCGTCAGGGTGTCGAGCGCGGCCTGCGCGGCGTCGGGGCCGATCTCGGGGCCTTCCATGTCGCCGGCCTCGGGCTCGTCGGCGCTGAGGAAGCGGCGCACGTAGTGCGGCCCGCCGGCCTTGGGGCCGGTGCCCGAGAGGCCCTCGCCGCCGAAGGGCTGGGAGCCGACCACGGCGCCGATCTGGTTGCGGTTGACGTAGATGTTGCCGCAGCGGATGCGCTCCACCACGTGCTGCACCCGGTCGTCGATGCGGGTGTGCAGGCCGAAGGTGAGCCCGTAGCCGCGGGCGTTGATCGCCTCGATCACCGCGTCGAGCCGGTCGGCCTCGAAGGTGGCGACGTGCAGGACCGGGCCGAAGACCTCGCGCTCGAGCTCGCCGATGCCGCCCAGCCGGATCAGGGTGGGGGGCACGAACGCGCCCTCGGCGGGGGCCTCGAGGCGCTTCATCACCCGGCCCGCCTCGCCCTGCTGCGTGACGTAGGCCTCGATCCCCGCGCGCGAGTCCGCGTCGATCACCGGGCCGACGTCGGTGGAAAGCTCCCACGGGTCGCCGAGGCGTAGCTCGTCCATGGCGCCCTGGAGCATCCTGAGCGTGCGCTCGGCCACGTCCTTTTGCACATAGAGCATCCTGAGCGCCGAGCAGCGCTGGCCGGCGCTCTGGAAGCTCGAGACGACGATGTCGCGCACCGCCTGCTCGGGCAGGGCGGTGGAATCCACGATCATGGCGTTGAGCCCGCCGGTCTCGGCGATCAGCGGCGCGCGCGGGTCGAGGTGCTCGGCCATGGCGCGGTTGATGAGTTGCGCCACCTCGGTCGAGCCGGTGAAGCACACGCCGGCGACGCGCGGGTCCGAGGTCAGCGGGCCGCCGACCGAGGGCCCGTCGCCGGGCAGGAGCTGGATGGCGGCCTCGGGCACGCCGGCCTCGCGCATCAGCTCCACGGCGCGGGCGGCGACCAGCGGCGACTGCTCGGCGGGCTTGGCGATCACGGCGTTGCCGGCGGCGAGCGCCGCTGCGACCTGGCCGGTGAAGATGGCGAGCGGGAAGTTCCACGGCGATACGCACACGAAGGTGCCGCGCGGGGTGCCGGTGCCCTCGAGCCGCTCGGCCTCCGCCGCGTAGTAGCGCAGGAAGTCGACGGCCTCGCGCACCTCGGCCACCCCGTCCATCAGGGTCTTGCCGGCCTCGCGCGCGCAGATGGCGAAGAGCTCGGGCGCGTGGGCCTCGTAGAGCTCGGAGACCCGGCGCAGGATGGAGGCGCGCTCGGCCACCGGGCGCGCGGCCCAGTCGGCGAAGCCGTCGGCCGAGGCGGCGAGCGCGGTCTCCACGTCCTCGGGCGCAGCGTCGGTGACGTGGCCGACCACATCGGCGGGGCGGCTGGGGCTGGTGACCTCGCGCGGCGCGGTGCCCTTGACCGGGCCGGCAATCATCGGGCCCGCGTGCCAGCGGCGGCTGCGGAACGGGCGGCGCTGCGCCTCCAGCTCCTCGACGGTGACCGGGTCGGTCAGGTCCCAGCCCTTCGCGGCGACGCGGCCCGGCCCGAAGATCTCGGCGGGGCGTGGGATCGCCGGGTTGGGGATGGCGTTGCCGAGCTTCTCGACGGCCTCGACCGGGTCGCGGGCGATGGTCTCGGGCGCGATCGACTCGTCGACGATCTGGTTGACGAAGGAGGAGTTGGCGCCGTTCTCGAGCAGGCGCCGCACGAGATAGGCGAGCAGGTCGCGGTGCGCGCCCACGGGGGCGTAGATGCGGCAGCGCGTGCCCTCCGCGGCGCGCACCAGCTCGTGCAGCGCCTCGCCCATGCCGTGCAGGCGCTGGAACTCGTAGGCGGCGGGGTCGCCGGCAAGCTTCAGCACGGCGGCGACGGTGTGCGCGTTGTGGGCGGCGAATTGCGGGTAGATGCGCTCGGTCATCGCCAAGAGCTTGCGCGCGTCGGCGATGTAGCTCACGTCGGTCGCCAGCTTGCGGGTAAACACCGGGTAGCCGTCGAGCCCCATCACCTGCGCGCGCTTGATCTCGGTGTCCCAGTAGGCGCCCTTGACCAGGCGCACCATGATGCGCCGGTCGAGGCTCGTCGCCAGCGCGTGCAGCCAGTCGAGCACCGGGGCGGCGCGGGGGCCGTAGGCCTGCACCACCACGCCGAAGCCGTGCCAGCCCCTGAGCGCCGGGTCCGAGAGGATCGCCTCGATCACGTCGAGCGAGAGGTCGAGCCGGTCGGCCTCCTCGGCGTCGATGTTGAAGCCCATGTTGGCGGACTTCGCCAAGAGCGCCAGCGAGCGGGCGCGCGGCAGCAGCTCGGACATCACCCGGTCGCGCTGGCCGTACTCGTAGCGGGCCAGCAGCGCCGAGAGCTTGACCGAGATGCCGGGGTTCTGGCGGATGTCCTCGGATTTGCAGGCGGGCGCGATGGCGGTGATCGCGTCGGAGTAGGAGAGGTGGTAGAGGCGCGCGTCGGCGTCGGCGCGTGCCGCCTCGCCGAGCATGTCGTAGGAGTATGTGTAGCCCTTCGCCTCAAGGCTGCGGGCGCGCTTGAGCGCCTCCTCGATGTCGCGGCCGAGCACGAAGTTGCGGCCGAGCTCGCGCATGGCCTGGCCGACGGCGACCCGGATCACCGGCTCGCCCAGCCGGCGCACGGCGCCGCGCAGCACGCGCGCCAGCCCCTCGCTCTCGGCCAGCACCTTGCCGGTGAGCATCAGCCCCCAGGTCGAGGCGTTGACCAGCGGCGAGGAGGAGTGGCCGAGATGCACGCCCCAGTCCGAGGGCGCGATCTTGTCCTCGATCAGCGCGTCGATGGTCTCGGCGTCGGGCACGCGCAGGAGCGCCTCGGCGAGGCACATCAGCGCCACGCCCTCGCGCGTGGAGAGCCCGTATTCGGCGAGGAAGCTCTGCATCAGGCCGACATCGCCCTTCGCGCGGACCTCGCGAACAAGGCGGGCGGCGCGCTCGGAGATGGCCTTGCAGGTTTCGGCGTCGAGCCCGGCCCCGGCGAGGAGGCCGCGCACCACCTGCGCCTCGTCGGGCAGGAAGTGCGCACGGATGCGGGCGCGCAGCTCGCTCAGGTCGGCGGGTCGGGTCATGGGGCGCCTCCGCTCGCGGGGCCGGTGCGCGGCCGGGCTCAGCCGCCGAAGCGCTCGGCCAGCGCGTCGAGCCCGGCCTGGTAGATGCCGGCGACGATGTCCTCGGCACCCTCCGCGGTCGGGGTGAAGCTGCCGCTCCAGGTCACCTCGGTGCCCGCGCCGGCGGTGTTCGCCTCGATCCGCGCCTCGTAATGCGCCAGCGGCAGCGGGCTGCGCACGATGGCGTAGGTGTAGCCGTGCGTGTCCTGCGCGACGAGGTGCTCGAGGATGCGCGCGCCGTCGGCGGTGGTGAGCACGCGGAACTCGTCGTCGCCGATGGTGGCGCGCTCGCACGTCGCCACCACCGGGTGCCAGCGGTCGACGCCGTGGAAGTCGCCGATCAGCGTCCAGACCTCGGACATCGGGGCGTTGACGGTGGCGCTGCGCGTCACCGTGGCGGGATGGCGGCTCATGTTGTTCCTCTCCGTTCAGTAGACCACGACCGAGCGGATCGACTCGCCCTTGCGCATCAGCTCGAAGCCCTCGTTGATCCGCTCGAGGCTCAGCGTGTGGGTGATCATCGGGTCGATCTCGATCTTGCCCTGCATATACCAGTCGACGATTCGCGGCACCTCCGTTCGCCCGCGCGCGCCGCCGAAGGCGGTGCCGCGCCAGACCCGGCCGGTGACCAGCTGGAACGGCCGCGTCGAGATCTCGGCGCCCGCCGGCGCCACGCCGATGATCACCGACTCGCCCCAGCCCTTGTGCGCGCATTCGAGCGCCTGGCGCATGGTGGCGACGTTGCCGATGCACTCGAACGAATAGTCGGCGCCGCCCCCGGTGAGGTCCACGAGGTAGGGCACGAGGTCGCCCTCGATTTCCCTGGGGTTGACGAAATGAGTCATGCCGAAGCGCTCGGCGTGCGCCTTTCGGCGCGGGTTGAGGTCCACCCCGACGATCATGTCGGCGCCCACCAGCCGCAGCCCCTGGATCACGTTGAGCCCGATGCCGCCCAGCCCGAACACCACGCAGTTCGACCCCGGCTCGACCTTGGCGGTGTTGATCACCGCGCCGATGCCGGTGGTGACGCCGCAGCCGATATAGCAGATCTTGTCGAAGGGCGCGTCCTCGCGCACCTTCGCCAGCGCGATCTCGGGCAGCACCGTGTGGTTGGCAAAGGTCGAGCAGCCCATGTAGTGCAGGATCTTCTCGCCGTCGGTGGTCGAGAAGCGCGAGCTGCCGTCGGGCATCACGCCCTGGCCCTGCGTCGCGCGGATCGCCTGGCACAGATTGGTCTTGGGGTTGAGGCAGTATTCGCACTCGCGGCACTCGGGGGTGTAGAGCGGGATCACGTGGTCGCCTTGCTTCAGCGAGCGCACGCCCTCGCCGACCTCGACCACGACGCCCGCGCCCTCGTGCCCGAGGATCGCCGGGAAGGCGCCCTCGGGATCGGCGCCCGACAGCGTGAACTCGTCGGTGTGGCAGATGCCGGTGGCCTTGATCTCGACCATCACCTCGCCGGCCTTCGGGCCGGCGACCTCGACGTCGGTGATCTCGAGCGGCTTGCCGGCCTCGAATGCGACCGCGGCACGTGTCCTCATGGTATCCTCCCCCTGTCCCCCGGCGGGTCGGCGCCCGCCTTTCGCCCGCCTGTCAAACGACTCGGGCGAGGATGCCAGATGCAGCCGCCGGCAGGCCAGAGGCAAAGCACCAGGGCACAAAGAAAAGACGCCGCCGGACGCGCGGCGCCATGGGTCCCGCGCGAAACGCGGCGCGGTGCGGGCGGTTCAGCCCGCCCAAGCTGGCCTACGCCCAGCCCTTCCAGCCCGGCGAGGCGGACCTGTTCACGCCGATCGGCATCAACCGCTCGCTCCCCATCGACGAGCACCGCCGCGGCGAGATGCGGTTCGCGAACTCAGGCGCGCCGCCGCTCTACCCCCCAAAATCGCTCATAGAGAAAATGCAATGATATCAATGTATTGATGCCGTGCACACGCGTGTGCACCGGCTCGAAATCTCAGAAATGGCTCACATGCCCGCCGTCCACGATGAGCACGTGTCCCGTCACGAACGAGGCGGCGTCTGAGGCGAGGAACACCGCCGCGCCGCCGATCTCGTGCGGTTGCCCCCAGCGGCCGAGCGAGGTGCGGCCCTTGAGCCAGGCGGCGATCTGCGGGTCCTCGGCCATCTCCGTGTTCGCCTCGGTGGCGAAGAACCCCGGCGCGATGGCGTTCACCGTGATGCCGTGGGGGCCGAGCTCGGCCGCCAGCGCCCGGGTCAGCCCGACCAGCCCGGCCTTGGACGCCGTGTAGGCCGCGTCGCCGCCGCGTGCGATCGGGCCGGCGATCGAGGCGATGTTGACGATCCGTCCCCAGCCGCGCGCCACCATCAGCGGCGCCACGAGCCGCGCCAGCTCGAACGGCGCGATCAGGTTGGTCGCCATCACCCCCTCGATCTCGCCCGGCGCGAAGTCGCCGAGCGCCCGGCGCGCCCGCGCCCCGGCGTTGTTGACCACAATGTCGAGCCGCCCGTGCGCCTGGCGGATGCCCGCCATCAGCGCCGCGCGCGCCGCCGCGTCGGTGAGGTCGGCGACGCGCACCTCCGCCGCGCCGCCCGCCTCCCGGATCTGCGCCGCCGCCGCCTCGAGCGGTGCGCGCTCGCGGCCGTTGAGCAGCACCGTCGCGCCGTGCCCGGCCAGCGCCAGGGCGATGGCGCGGCCGAGGCCCCGCCCCGCTCCGGTGACCAGCGCCAGCCGTCCCGTCAGGTCGAACATTGCGCGGCAGCCTCCCGCCCGCGATATGAGCCCAGTCTGGACGCGCCCGCAACGTTCGTGGAAAGAAGGGCGCCGGAACGCGCATTCAGGGAGAACGTCATGGACATGGGAATCGGGGGCCGCAAGGCCATCGTCTGCGCCGCCTCGAAGGGCCTGGGGCGCGGCTGCGCCGAGGCGCTGGCCGCCGAGGGGGTGGAGCTGGTCATCTGCGCCCGCACGGCCGAGGCGCTGGAAGATACCGCGAGCGAGATCGCCGCGCAGCACGGCGTCTCGGTCACCCCGGTCGCCTGCGACATCACCACCGAGGCGGGCCGCGAGGCCGTGCTCGCCGCCTGCCCCGCGCCGGATATCCTGGTGAACAACGCCGGCGGCCCGCCGCCCGGCGATTTCCGCGACTTCGACCTCGACGACTGGCGCCGCGCCGTCGAGGGCAACATGATCACCCCCATCGCCCTGATCCGCGCCACCGTCTACGGCATGGCCGAGCGCGGCTTCGGGCGCATCGTCAACATCACCTCATATTCGGTGAAGGCGCCGATCCCCACCCTCGAGCTCTCGAACGGCGCCCGCGCCGGGCTGACGGGGGGCATCGCCGCGCTGGCGCGCAAGGTGGCCAAGCACAACGTGGTCATCAACAACCTGCTGCCCGGTCCCTTCGAGACCGACCGGCTGATCAACACCACCCGTGCCATCGCCGAGAAGACCGGCAAGACCCGCGAGGAGATCCACGCCGCGCGCGCCGCCGAGAACCCGACGGGCCGTTTCGGAACGACGCAGGAGTTCGGCGCCGCCTGCGCCTTCCTGTGCTCGGCCCATGCCGGCTACATCACCGGCCAGAACATCGTGCTCGACGGCGGGGCGATCAACGCGACGCTGTGAGGGCGCCATGCGCCGGGCAAGATGCACGACCCGGCAAATCCCGGCCGCAAGCCCTTGCAGGGGGACCGCGCCGCGCCGTCGCCGGCAGCGGGGCAACCCACTGAAAGGGCTTGGGGAGGGGAGGACGCGCGGCCGGTCGGCCGGCCCCGGCGCAGGCCGGTGTCAGCCCGC
The DNA here is from genome assembly GCA_035513135.1 of Thermohalobaculum sp. GTDB lineage: Bacteria > Pseudomonadota > Alphaproteobacteria > Rhodobacterales > Rhodobacteraceae > Thermohalobaculum. The sequence goes on along the minus strand of DATKCQ010000128.1, from coordinate 12,684 downwards.
CGGCACCAGCCGGGCGCGGCCGTGGGTCGAGATCTGCAGGTAGGCCCGCTGGCCCGGCACGAGGCGCGGCTCGGGGCCCTGCACGATGGTCTTGACCTCGCCGATCTCGTTGCGGAACACGTACTCCATCGCCACCTGGCTCTTCAGGCCCTGCTCGGCCAGCGCGCCGGCGGTCGCGCCGGCCAGGGCGCCGGCGCCGGTGGCGAGCGTCCGGCCCCAGCCGCGGCCGCCGAGCTCGTGCCCGAGGAACCCGCCGGTGGCGCCGCCGATGGCGATGCCGGCGTAGTTCTGCTCGAGCATGTCCTTCTCCTGCAGGCGCACGGGACGCGCGCTCTCGACCCACCCGATCTCGGTGCGCATCACCTCGCCGGCCTGGACGCCGGAGACAGTGTTGCCGCTGATCTGGCGGGCGCAGGCGCCGAGGGTCAGAGTCGCGGCCAGCGCCGCGGGCAGCAGGACGGCAATTCGGATTGCAGGCGTCATCGGATCACTCCTTCATCTGGCGCGGCAGGACCGCTGGCCCCATACATGGCGCATCAACGCTTCCGGGGAAAGGGGCCGGCGGGTCGCATGACGCATTTTCCCCGCGCGCGACGCGCGCGGGGAAAATGCAGCCCCGCCATTGCGGGCGGTCTTGCCGTTGAACGTCGGGCGGGCTAGGTCCCGGCGGTGTGAGAACGAGGAGAGGGGGCGCCCTCGATGTCCATCCCGCAGCAGGGCAGCGGCCCGGTCGAGAGCCGCGACGACCTCGTGCGCTACTTCGAGTCCGCCTGCAAGCCGCGGGAGCAGTGGCGCATCGGCACCGAGCACGAGAAGTTCGGCTACCGGCTGAGCGACCTGAAGCCGCTGGCCTATGACGGCGAGACCTCGGTGCGCGCCATGCTCGAGGGCATGCGCGACCGCTTCGGCTGGGAGGAAGTGGTCGAGCGCGGCAACATCATCGGGCTGGTCAAGGACGGCGCCAATGTCAGCCTCGAGCCGGGCGGGCAGTTCGAGCTCTCGGGCGCGCCGCTCGAGAACCTGCACCAGACCTGCGACGAGGTGAACACGCATCTCGCCGAGGTGCGCGCCGTGGCCGAGTCGATCGGCGCGGGGTTCATCGGGCTCGGCGCCGCGCCGGTGTGGCGCCACGAGGACATGGACATGATGCCGAAGGGCCGCTACGGCATCATGTCGCGCTACATGCCCAAGGTCGGCTCGCGCGGGCTGCACATGATGTTCCGCACCTGCACGGTGCAGGTGAACCTCGACTACGGCTCCGAGGCGGACATGGTCAGGAAGCTGCGCGTCTCCCTGGCGCTGCAGCCGGTGGCGACGGCGCTGTTCGCCAACTCGCCGTTCTGGGAAGGCAGGCCGGCGGGCGTGCTCTCCTATCGCGGCCATTGCTGGCAGGACCTCGACGCGGACCGCACCGGGATGCTGCCCTTCGCCTTCGAGGAGGGGTTCGGCTTCGAGCGCTATGTCGAGTATGCGCTCGACGTGCCGATGTACTTCGTCTACCGCGACGGGCGCTACATCGACGTGGCCGGCCAGTCGTTCAGGGATTTCCTGGCAGGGAAACTGCCGGGGCTGCCCGGCGAGACGCCGACGCTGTCGGACTGGGCCGACCACCTGACCACGCTGTTTCCCGAGGCGCGCATCAAGGGCTTCATGGAGATGCGCGGCGCCGATGGCGGGCCGTGGCGGCGGCTGTGCGCGCTGCCGGCGCTGTGGGTCGGGCTGCTCTACGACGACGCGGCGCTCGAGGCGGCCTGGGAGATCGCGCGCGGCTGGACGGCCGAGGAGCGCGAACGGCTGCGCGTGGACGCGGTGCGGGTGGGGCTGAAGGCCGAGATCCGCGGGCGCACATTGCGCGACATCGCGCGCGACGTGCTGGCGGTCGCCGAGGCGGGGCTGCAGGCGCGCGCCCGGGCCCACGACTTCGACCAGGACGAGGCGCATTTCCTCAGCGCGCTCAAGGAGATCGCCGAGAGCGGGCGCACCCCCGCCGAGGAGCTGCTCGAGCGCTACCACGGCGACTGGGGCGGCGACCTCGCGCGGATCTACGCGGACTTCAGCTACTGAGCCCGGCGGGCCTCGGCGGCGGCGCGGATCTGGCTGAGCGTCTGGCGCGGCGTGATCGCCTCGGCGTCGATGGTCAGCGCGAGGACGCCGCCGCCGGCGGCGCGCGCGCGCTCGAAGGCGGGGGCGAAGTCGGCGGTCTCGCCAACCCGCTCGGCATGGAAGCCGTAGGCCTTCGCGAGCGCCACGAAGTCCGGGTTCTCCAGCTCGGTGCCGCTGACCCGGCCGGGATACTCGCGCTCCTGGTGCATGCGGATGGTGCCGTAGGTGCCGTTTTCGAGGATCAGCACGACGGGCAGCGCGCCGGCCTGCATGGCGGTGCCCAGCTCGCCCAGCGTCATCTGGATCTCGCCGTCGCCGACGAAGCTGACGACGGTGCGCTCGGGCGCCCAGAGCCGGGCGGCGATGCCGGCGGGCAGGCCGTAGCCCATGGCGCCCGACTGCGGCGCCACCAGCCGGCCCTGCTCGCCGTAGAGCAGGAACTTGTTGGGCCAGACGGTGAAGTTGCCCGCGCCGTTGGTGACGATGGCATCGCGCGGCAGCGCCTCGCGCAGGTGCGCGGCGATCGCCCCCATGTCCACCGCGCCGGGCTGCGGCGGGCAGTCGAGCGAGGCCTCGAAGGCGGCCCGCGCCCGCGCCCGCCAGTCGCCCCAGGGCAGGTTGTTGGGTGTGAGATCCGCGGCGGCGCGCGCGAAGGCGTTGACGCCCGCGTGCAGCGCGAGGTCCGGCGCGACGATCTTGCCGATCTCGTCCGCGCTCGGGTGCACGTGGACCAGCCGCTGCGCGGGCTCGGGCATGTCGAAGAGCGTGTAGCTGTCGGTCTCGATCTCGCTGAAGCCGATGCCGATGGCGAGCACCAGGTCGGCCTCGCGGATCATTGCCTTGGTGGTGGGGAGCATGCCGGTGCCGGCGTCGCCCGCGTAGGACGGCGAGCGGTTGTCCATCAGGTCCTGGCAGCGGAACGAGGCGACGACGGGCAGGTCCCAGCGCTCGGCGAAGGCCTTGAGCGCCGCGCGGCCCGCGTCGCGCCAGCCGCCACCGCCGACGAAGACGACGGGGCGCTCGGCCCCGGCCAGCAGCCGCGCGGCTTGGGCCAGCGCGCCCGCGTCGACGCCCGCCTCGGGCGGCTCGGCGCGCGGGCAGGGGGCGGCCCCGGTCGCCTCGGTCAGCATGTCCTCGGGCAGCGCCACCACCACCGGGCCGGGGCGGCCCGACATGGCGACGTGGAAGGCGCGGCTGACCAGCTCGGGCACCCGGGCCGGGTCGTCGATCTCCACGGCCCACTTGGCCACGGTGCCGAAGAAGGCGCGGTAGTCGATCTCCTGGAACGCCTCGCGGTCGCGCATGCCGCGCGCCACCTGGCCCACGAACAGGATCATCGGCGAGGAATTCTGGCGGGCCGTGTGCACCCCGATCGAGGCGTTGGTGGCGCCGGGCCCGCGGGTCACGAAGGCGATGCCGGGCCGTCCGCTCAGCTTGCCCCAGGCCTCGGCCATGAAGGCGGCGCCGCCCTCCTGGCGGCAGATCACGAAGCGGATGGAGCTGTCGTGCAGCGCGTCGAGCACCGCGAGATAGCTCTCGCCCGGCACGCCGAAGGCGGTCGTCACGCCCTGCGCCTCGAGGCAGTCGATCAGCAGCTCTCCGCCCGTGCGGCTCATGCGCGCCTCCTCTGGCCCTGCTGTCGCCCGTTCGACAACCTGGCGGGGGATATGTCAACCGCGCCGCGATGAGCGATTGACCGCGGCCCCGCGCGCGCCGGACAATGCGCGAGGCCCCTCAGATGGAGCGCGCCATGCCCGAGCGCCCGAGCTTCACCGTCGGCATCGAGGAGGAGTACCTCATCGTCGACCGCGAGACTCGCGACCTGGTGCGCGAGCCCGACCCGACCTTCCTCGAGCGCTGCGCCGAGCTGGTGGGCGAGCGGGTCACGTCCGAGTACCTGCAATGCCAGATCGAGGTCGGCACGAGGCCGCACGGCACGGTGCCCGAGGCGGCGGCCGAGCTCTCCGAGCTCAGGCGCGCCGTGGCCGGGTCCGCAGCGGATTTCGGCTATGCGCCGATCGCCGCCTCGACCCACCCCTTCGCCGAGTGGCGCACCCAGACGCACACCAAGAAGCAGCGCTACGAGGCGTTGCGCACCGACCTCGCCGGCGCCGTGCGGCGCCTGCTGATCTGCGGCTGCCACGTGCATGTGGGCATCGAAGACGAGGACCTGCGCATCGACCTGATGAGCCAGGCCGCCTATTTCCTGCCGCACCTGCTGGCGCTGTCGTGCTCCTCGCCGTTCTGGGGCGGCGAGGACACCGGGCTCGCCAGCTATCGGCTCACGGTGTTCGACGCGCTGCCGCGCACCGGGCTGCCCGACATGCTGACCTCGTATGGCGAGTACCGCCGGCTGGTGGACCAGCTGGTCAGCGCCGGCTGCATCGAGGACGGCACCAAGATCTGGTGGGACGTGCGGCCCTCGGCCAAGTTCCCGACCATCGAGCAGCGGGTCACCGATGTGTGCTCGCGCGTCGAGGACGCGGCCTGCATCGCGGCGATGTTCCAGGCGCTGATCGCGTTCCTGTTCCGGCTGCGCTCGCGCAACCAGCGCTGGCGCATCTACCCCTCCACGCTGATCCGCGAGAACCGCTGGCGCGCCCAGCGCTACGGGGTGAACGGCAAGCTGGTGGACCACGGCAGGCGACAGCTCGCGCCCTTCGCCGACCTGATCGAGGAGTGGATCGAGTTCGTCAGCCCGGACGCCGAGACGCTCGGCTGCAAGGCCGAGGTGCTGCATGCGCGGCGCATCGCGCGCGACGGCACCTCGGCCGACCGCCAGCGCGCCGTGCACGAGAAGGCGATGGCCGCGGGCGCCGGCCCGCGCGACGCCCTGCGCGCCGTGGTCGACGCGCTGATCGGGGAGTTTGTCGGCTGAGCGGGCAGGTGGAGCGGGCGATGGGGATCGAACCCACGACATTCAGCTTGGGAAGCTGACGTTCTACCACTGAACTACGCCCGCACCTAATTTCCGCTTAATCTCGGTGCGGTTTCCGGTCAAGTGGTGATGGTACTTTCCCTCCGCAAGCGCCTCCAGAGCGGCGAGCTCGACAGCGAGATCGAGTTCGAAGTCTCCGACACCTCCTCGCTTCTGCCGATGATGGATCTGCCCGGCGGTGGCCAGGTGGGGATGCTCAACCTCTCCGACCACTTCTGCAAGGCCTTCGGCAAGGCGCAAAAGATTTACCTGGGCGTATTATTTCAGCCAAAACGCGCGCTGGCCTCGATGGATCTTGAGCCCCACGCGGGTGTCTGCAAGAAGGAGCGATATGGTGCAGGTCATCGTCCCACCACGAGAAGGTCGCGCGGTCCGCGTGGCCGCTGGAGAGCGGATCGTCATTGCCACTCCGGAGGGGCGGCAGGCGGCGGATTTCTTTGCATTCAACGCGGACAATGTGGGCGAGTGGCTCTCGCCAAACCATACCTGGATCACGACCTTCCACACCAAGCCGCGCGAGGGAGACACGCTGATCTCGCGCTTCCGACGGCCGATGCTCAAACTCGTTCGCGACGGGGCGAGGGGCATCCATGACATGATGATCCCGGCCTGTGACCAGTTCCGCTACGAGTTCTTTGGCCATCGGGGTCCGCATGCGAGCTGCGCGGAGAATCTTTGCGTCGCCATGCGACGCGAGGGCCACCAGATCGACGTGATCCCTCAACCGGTGAACTTCTTCACCAACACGCGGGTCGAGCCCGACGGCGCGTTCGTCTCGCCGCCCAATCCGGTCCCAGCAGGCGCGGATGTCGAACTGGAGGCGCTGATGGATCTCTTCTGCGTCATCTCCTCGTGTCCCTTCGATCTGAACATAGATGGCTGGGAGATCAACGCCGGAAACCAGATCACTGCATTGACCGTTGAGGTGTTGGCTGGCCGTGGTGAGTGAGCTCAGGCCCCCTTTCACCGCTCGCCATACGTCGCCATCCTAGCGGGCCCGGAACGGGCCGCTCCGGGCAGCGCGCGATCAATTCTGCGGGTTCACGGAATGCTGATCAAGCAAATGGCCGGCCGGACGAGAAGGCGGCCGGACGTCAGCCTCCATCCATGGCTGGTGGTCCACCGCGGTAATCAGTTGAAAACAAAAGAGCTTTGGGGCTTGAAGCGGACTCTTTGCAGGGGGCCTCGGCAGGATTGTGCCGGATGTTCATATTTGGTTCCCACTTGTTTTTGTTCGCAAGCCCAATTTTGCTTTTCATCCCGTCCGAAGTTCGGCGTGCGAGCGTGGCCTTGGCGTCACGCTGCGCACGGCGACGTCGCCGGTCGAGGACCGGGGCCTATCGACCGACTCTGTTGAGCAGCTCTACAGCGAAGGACGAAAGCGTGTCGTCGCGGGCCCCCATGACCACGATCCGGTCGCCGGGTCGTGCAAGCTCGAGCAGCTTCGCTCCACACCGCTCACGTTCGGCCAGCGCGAAGGCCGAACGACCGCACTGGCGCACGCCCTCGACGATGTCGTCGCTCGTGACGACCCGCTCGACCGTTCCCCCGAAATAGACCGGGTCGGGCATGATCAGGACATCGTCGTCATGCAGATGCCGGGCGAAGACGTCGATGAAGGCCTCTCTCATCAGTCGCAGCGGGCCGAAGCCATGCGGCTGGAACATGATCAGGAGGCGCCCCGGAAACGCGTGCAGAGTCTCCAGCGTGGCCCGGACCTTGTCCGGGTTATGCGCGAAATCGTCGATTACGGTGACGCCATTGCGCACACCGACGCGTTCCAGCCGCCGCTTCAGACCGGCGAAGCCCGCCAGTGCAGCGGCGGCGTCGATCAGTGAAATGCCGCTGGCGCGCGCAGCCCCGATGGCAGCGAGCGCATTCGCCACGTTGTGCTGGCCCGGCACCCGCAGGCGTACGGCGACGGTCTCGCCGGTCGCGCGCTCGGTCACCTCGAATGCGATGCCGTCCGGCGCCGGAGCCAGCGCGGAGGCGTGGAGATCGGCGGAGCGATTGCGCAGGCTGAAGGTGATCGTCTTGCCGGGGGCCATCCCGGCTGCCAGCGCCGCCGTCTCGGCGTTGTCGAGGTTCAGCACGACGGTCGCCGCGCACGCGACGAAATCACCGAACAGCTGGCGCAGCTCGTCCAACGACTTGTGGTCCAGCGCCATGTTGGTCAAGACCGCGATGCGCGGGGTGTAAAGGGCGATGGAGCCATCGCTCTCGTCCACCTCGCTGACCATGAAATCGCTCGCGCCCGCCACGGCACTGGCGAAGGGGGTGTCAGGTGTCACAAAGTTCTTCATCACCGCGCCGTTCACCACGGTCGGATCGAGCCCGGCGGATTTGAGGATCCAGCCGGTCATGCCGGTCGTGGTCGACTTGCCGCTGGTGCCGCCGATGGCGATGCTGCGCGGCGCGGCATTGAATATCGCGGCGAGGAGTTCCGCGCGGGGCACGAGCCGCGCCCCGAGCCGGCGTGCCGCCTGAACGTCAGGGACGCTGTCCTCGACCGCAGCCGACGTGACGAGGATCTGCTCGGCGCTGCTCAGCCCGCTACCGTCCTGCGGGTGCAGCCGGATGCCCCGGTCGTGGAGAAATGCGAATTTCTCTGGAGTCTTTCCCTGGTCCAGCCCGCGGTCGGACCCCTCGACCACGCAACCGCGACCCTGCATGATCATGGCCAATGGCAACATGCCGCTGCCGCCGATGCCGCAAAAGAAGTAGTGTGTGTCCCCGCTCATCGGCGTTGAGTACGGCGCGAGCAGACGCCTGGCAAGAGAACCGGGAGAGGGGAGCGATCGCGTGCCAGCGGACAGGCTCAGGATAGGCGTAATGGCGCCCGGATCACGCATCGACCGGAGCGTCGCCGACCGTGTCAGCGAGATCGCGGCAAGCTTCAAGCCCGACCGATGCGTCGAGCTCCAGTTCCATCCGCAATGCTTTCTTACCTCGGGCCATTTTGCAGGCGACGATGCCACCCGAAAGGATGCCTTTCTAGAGATCGCCAACGATGGCGGCTTCGACGTCCTGTGGTTCGCGCGGGGCGGCTATGGCTCCTGCCGGATCGCCGAGGCAGTGATCGCCCGACTCACACCGGCCGCGCGCGCGAAGGTCTATCTTGGCTACAGCGACGCGGGCTACCTGCTCGCCGGCCTTTACAAGGCGGGCTTCACCCGCCTCGCGCACGGGCCGATGCCATCGGACATCCTGCGCCAAGGGGGCGGGGTCGCGGTCAGGCGCGCGCTGGGGTTCCTGATCGACGGCGCACTGGAGGCAATCGAGGCCAGCGTTTCGCCGGAGACGCCAACCGCCGCCTTCAACATGGCCGTGCTCAGCCAGTTGCTCGGCACGCCGCTCGAGCCCGACATGAGCGGCCACGTGCTCATGCTCGAGGAAGTGGCCGAGTACATGTACAGAATCGACCGCTCGCTGTTTCACATCGTTAGCAATCCCGCGATCAGGCGCGTCGCGGGCATCAGGCTCGGCCGCTGCAATGCGATCCCGCCGAACGACCCGGATTTCGGCCAGACGGAAGAGGAGGCGGTCCGGCATTGGTGCGCGATCTCGGGCATCCCCTATCTCGGCCGAGCCGAGATCGGCCACGACATCGACAACAGGATCGTTCCCTTCGGCCGGTACCAGCCCTGACCCTGACAGGAACAGCCGGTCGGACCGGCAGGCCGACAGGCGCGATCGAGGCGTTGCCGATGAGAACATCCGCTCAGGGGCAGATGCCGTGATCCTTCCTCACCCGATCGGTCGAGGCCGGGAATTTCGTGACCTTGCCGGCAGGGCGGGTCGGCCGCCGAACGAACTCGCCGCCGCAGTTGGGGCAGCGGCTGTGTGGCAGTCGCGTCTCGGCGCACTCCAGGCAGAAGATGCATTCGATGCTTCAGATCAGGGCATCGTCTGGTCCGGGCCCTGTCAGCCGGACCTTGCCAGGCGTACTAACGCGCTGGCGTCCGCCAGATCCTCGATCGCCCAGATGGCGTGGGCGAGGCGCGCAGGGTCTCCCGGGAAATGGACGTGCCGGGCCAGCTTCTCGAGCTTGGCCTCGAGCTCGGCGTCGGTCAGCGGGTTGCCGCGAGAGCCGCGTGCAGCGGCCACCTCGCGGCGCAGCCTGCCGCCGTCGCGGGTGTCGATGACGATTTCGGCGGAGGCCACGTCGCGCGCCGAATCATCGTGGAAGGCGATCACCGGCCGGCCTGCGCGCAGCGTCTCGGCCGCCGCGGCATCCGAGAATTCGTCGAGCCCGGCGGCACCCCGCTTGAGGACGATCGCCACCGCGTGCTGGGCACTGACCTGCGCCTCGCGCCCGGTCCGCACTGCCGGCCGGTCGGTACGCTCGCGCAGGAGCGGATGGGCGGTGACCTCGACGGCGGCGACATCCTCGAAGGTCAGTCCCTCCCGTTCGCGCAGGTCAAGGCAGGCATCGATCAAGGGGGTCAGCACCACACCCGCCGGATAGGGCTTGTAGGTGTTCTTTGCGATCTCCCAGTCGCGCCCCAGACCGTCGGTCAGGGCCCCAAGACGGGGCTCCCCGCCATAGACGCGAAGGAAGCCGCGCGCGCCAGAAAGCGGCGCAGACGGTCCCAAGAGCCCAGCCTCGGCGAGTCGCGCGGCCAACAGCCCGTTCCGCGCGGCGCCACCGACGCCGAGGCTCTTGGCCATGGTGCCGAGCGCATCGACGAGGCCGGAGGACTGGACCGCCGCCGCGGCAAAGGCATGGAGCATCCGGTCCCGGTCGAGCCCCAGCAGCGCGCCGACGCCCGCAGCCGCGCCGAAGACGCCGCAGGTCGAGGTGATGTGCCAGCCCCGTGCGTAGTGCCAGGGCGTGAGTGCGTTGCCGATCCGGCATTCCACCTCGCCCCCGATCACGAAAGCACGCAGCAGGGAAGCGCCGGAGACAGGCGATGCCTCGCCCTGGGCGAACAGCGCGGCGAAGACGATCGCGGCGGGATGGATGATGGTCGCCTCGTGCGTGTCGTCGAAGTCGAAGATGTTTGCGCTCATCGCGTTCACGAAGGCCGCGAGCGGCGCGTCCACCCGCTCGCTCCGCCCGACGAGGCTGCCCGTGCCGGCGCCCGAGAAGGGCGCCAGCGTTGCCAGCGCAATATCGACCGCAGGCTCGTGGCTGCCGGCGAGCGCCGTGGCGAAGATGTTGACGAGCGAGCGCCTGGCCTCGTGCCGGACGGCAGGTGGAATATCCTCGCGGCGCAACTCCGCACCGAAGGCCGCGAGGCGCGCCTCCGCCAGTTCTCTGTCTGAATCCGCCATCATCAGATGCGCGCCTTTATGCCCGGGGTGGCCCCGCCATCCACGGTGATCATCGTACCGTGGATGGAGCCCGCCTCGCACCCCGCTCAAGATGCGGCCACGCAGCGCGGCTGCGCCGGGCGAGCTCGAGCGCGATTGCCTGGCCCAGCCCCCTGCTCGCCCCTGTCACGATGGCCGCCCGGTGAGGTGCTGCCACGGCTGCCTCCGTATCGGATCCGGCGCCCGGAATCGGGGCCGGCAAGGAGATGCTATTCCATTTCCCTTGGCGCTTGTCATAGACTCCTCCGGTCCAGGCGAATGCAGGGCGATGATCGACGGCGTCGGCGCGGGCGGCTGACAGAATCCCGAGAGGTTTTGTCCAAGGGCGTTCCCCGTTAAAATTGTTGCGGGGCGCGCCGGCAGCCAGCGCCTGAAGCCGAGAGGAGGACCGATGGCGACAATCAGGATCCAGTTCACGCTGTTTTCCGCCTTCTACTCCCCGCTGATCTCGGCCATGTCCGGCGGCTTCCTGAAGGAGGAGGGGCTGGAGCCCGACTGGTCGGTCTCGCCGCCGGGTGTGTCCGCGCTTGCCAGTGTCGAGGATGGCTCGATCCATGTCGCGCAGTCAGCGGTCAGCCAAGCCTTCACCGTCCTGAGCCGCGGCGAGACTCTGAGGGCCATACACTTCGCGCAGATCAATGAGATGGACGGCTTCTTCCTGACAGGGCGCGAGCCAGACCCCAACTTCACCTGGGACAAGCTGGAGGGCTCGGAGGTCCTGCTCTTCAAGGGGGGGCAGCCGCTGGCAATGTTCAAATATGCCTGCCACAAGGCCCGCATCGACTTCGACAGGATCAAGGTCGTCAATGCCGACGACATGGACGGCGCCTTCCGCGCCGGCACGGGGCAGTACGTGCAGCAGCAGGGACCGTTTCCCCAGCAGCTCGAGGCCGACGGCATCGGCCACATCGCGGCGCAGGTCGGTAGGCAGATCGGGCCGTGCGCCTTCTCGAGTCTCGCCGCCACGCGCAAGTGGCTGGAGACGGACATGGCCAGGGCGTTCACCCGGGCCTATGTCAGGACCCGGCGCTACATGAACGAGACGCCGGCGGCCGAGATCGCCCGCGCCGAGCGCGCCTATTTTCCCAAGATCGACGAAGACGTCCTCGCGCGCTGCATCGCAACCTACCAGCAGCTCGGGTGCTGGACTCCGCATATCGAGATCACGCGGCCGGCCTTCGAGGTCACGCAGGACGTGTTCGAGCATTTCGGCACGCTCAAGCAGCGCTACGACTACGAGCAGTGCTGCGCCCGGCCGCCGGCCATCGACTGAGGGATTCCGGGATGAGCGTGCCCCATGAGATCCTGGACGAGCTGGCCCCAAGCGGAGCGCTGCGCGCCGGCATCAACCTCGGCAATGTCCTGCTGGTGACGGGCGCCGCACCGGACGGCACGCCCGCGGGCCTCGCGCCCGACATGGCCGGCGCCGTGGCCAAGCGGCTCGGCGTGCCGGTGACGCATGTCGCCTTCGATTCGCCGGGCGCGGTGGCCGACGCGCTCGGCCGCGGCGACTGCGACATCGGGCTGATCGCCATCGAGCCGGCCCGAGCCGAGACGATCGTGTTCTCGCCGCCCTATGTCGAGATCGAGGCGACCTATCTCGTTCCCGAGGGATCGCCGTTCCACGCCGTGGAGGATGTCGACCGCCCGGGCGTCCGCATTGCCGTCTCGGAGCGGAGCGCCTACGACCTCTATCTCGCCCGGACGCTCCGCCATGCCGCGCTCTGCCGGGCGAAAGGCTTGGCGGGGGCATTGAGGCTCTTCGCCGACGAGCACCTCGACGCGCTGGCTGGTCTGCGCCCGGCACTGAGCGAGAACGCCGAGGACCTGCCGGGCAGCCGCGTCCTCGATGGGCGCTTCACCAGCGTCCGGCAGGCGATCGGCACCCGGCCGGAGAACACGGCCGGCGCCGCTTTCCTGGCGGACTTCGTCGCCGGGGCGATTGCGAGCGGGCTGGTCAGCCGGTTGATCGAGCGCCACGGGATCGTGGGCCGGCTCAGCGTGCCCTCGATCGGCTGACCCCCTCGCAGCATCCTGCGCCGTAAGAACTGTCTGCTACATATGCGCTTGCTGCATTACTGCGGAGGGCATGGCTGACAGGTGCGGGGTGCTCTCCGCTTCTGCCCGCCTCTGAAGAGCCTTGAGTGGACGACGGCAACGACCGCGCCGGAGTCGCTGACGAAATGCTGCAGGCCCGCGGCAGCCGCCCGCACCTCCTGCAGTAGGCCGGCGAAAGTGCAGGACCCGCCATCCTCGAAGACCGCAAACGTGTCGTCGCCGCGTTCCCTTGCATGCCGCTCGAGCGCGTAGTGCACGACGCACACTTT
>DATKCQ010000127.1:0-17941 GCA_035513135.1 Thermohalobaculum sp. | reverse complement strand
ATCGCGGAGGGGCCGATCAAACGGAACGAGCCCCGCGTCGGCGGGGCTCGTCGAGTCTTTTGCCGGGCGCGGGCATCAGCCGTGCGCCATCACCGCCAGCAGCAGCAGCGCCACGATGTTGGTGATCTTGATCATCGGGTTCACCGCCGGGCCGGCGGTGTCCTTGTAGGGGTCGCCCACGGTGTCGCCGGTGACGGCCGCCTTGTGCGTCTCCGAGCCCTTCTCGTGCAGGTTGCCGGCCGAGTCGGTGAAGCCGTCCTCGATCAGCTTCTTGGCGTTGTCCCAGGCGCCGCCGCCCGAGGTCATGGAGATGGCGACGAAGAGCCCGGTGATGATGACGCCGAGCAGCATGGCGCCGACCGCCGAGAACGCGGCGGAGGGGTCGGCGATCCAGTTCACCACGAAGAACACCACGATGGGCGAGAGCACCGGGAGCATCGAGGGGATGATCATCTCCTTGATCGCCGCCTTGGTCAGCATGTCGACGGCGCGGCCGTAGTCGGGCCGCTCGGTGCCCTGCATGATGCCCGGCTTCTCGCGGAACTGGCGGCGCACCTCCTCGACCACGGCCGAGGCCGCGCGGCCCACGGCGGTCATGGCCATGCTGCTGAAGAGGAAGGGCAGCAGGCCGCCGAAGAACAGCCCCGCGACCACGTAGGGGTTGGCGAGCGAGAAGTCGACCACCACCCCGTCGAAGTAGGAGCCGGGCGCCGCGTTGGCCGAGAAGTAGGCGAGGTCCTGCGTGTAGGCGGCGAACAGCACCAGCGCGCCGAGGCCCGCCGAGCCGATGGCGTAGCCCTTGGTCACCGCCTTGGTGGTGTTGCCGACGGCGTCGAGCGCGTCGGTGGTCGCGCGCACGTCCTCGGGCAGGTCGGCCATCTCGGCGATGCCGCCGGCGTTGTCGGTGACCGGGCCGAAGGCGTCGAGCGCCACCACCATGCCGGCCAGCGCCAGCATGGTGGTGACCGCGATGGCGATGCCGTAGAGCCCGGCGAGCTGGAAGCTGCCGATGATGCCGGCGATGATCACCAGCGCCGGCAGGGCGGTGGACTCGAGCGAGATGGCCAGCCCCTGGATGACGTTGGTGCCGTGGCCGGTGACCGAGGACTGCGCCACCGAGCGCACCGGGCGGTAGCCGGTGCCGGTGTAGTACTCGGTGATGACGATGATCAGCGTGGTGACGAGAAGGCCCACGGCGCCGCACCAGAACAGGTCCATCGCCGTGAAGTTGCCGCTGGGGGCCTCGAACACGGTGCCGAGCCCGTCGGGGAAGACGATCCAGGTGACCGGCAGCAGCGCGATCAGCGAGAGGATGCCGGTGGCGGCGAAGCCCTTGTAGAGCGCGCCCATGATGTTCTGGCTGGCGCCCAGCTTGACGAAGAAGGTGCCGGCGATGGTGGTCAGCACGCAGACGGCGCCGATGGTCAGCGGGTAGATCATCACCGCCTCGACCAGCCCCGAGCCGGCGAAGTAGATCGAGCCCAGCACCATGGTGGCGACCACGGTCACGGCGTAGGTCTCGAACAGGTCGGCGGCCATGCCGGCGCAGTCGCCCACGTTGTCGCCCACGTTGTCGGCGATGGTCGCGGGGTTGCGCGGGTCGTCCTCGGGGATGCCCGCCTCGACCTTGCCGACCAGGTCGCCGCCCACGTCGGCGCCCTTGGTGAAGATGCCGCCGCCCAGGCGCGCGAAGATCGAGATCAGCGAGCCGCCGAAGCCGAGCGCCACCAGCGCGTCGATCACCGTGCGGTCCGAGCTGTCAAAGCCGATCAGGGTGAGCAAGCTGTAGTAGACGGCGACGCCGAGCAGCGCGAGGCCGGCCACCAGGAGCCCGGTTACGGCGCCCGAGCGGAAGGCGATCTCGAGGCCCTCGGCGAGGCTGCGGCTGGCCGCCTGGGCGGTGCGGACATTGGCGCGCACCGAGACCATCATGCCGATGAAGCCGGCCGCGGCGGACAGCGAGGCGCCGATCAGGAAGCCGATGCCTACGGCGATTCCGAGAAGATAGGAGACGATGAAGAAAATGATCACGCCGACGATGGCGATCGTGGTGTACTGGCGCGTGAGGTAGGCCGTGGCCCCCTCCTGGATCGCCGCGGCGATCTCCTGCATGCGGTCGTTGCCGGCATCCGCCGCCATCACCGACTTGATCGCCCAGACGCCATAGACGATGGACATGGCGCCGCAGGCGATGATCAGGAAATTGAGCATCGATTCCCTCCCACACTGAACGGGCGCGGAACTTGGCCCAGAACCGGCGGAGTGGCAAGTGGGCGCATCGGCGCAGCGCTCCGCGAGGGAAAGTAATTTCAGATCAGGCGCTTGCTCAGGCCTTGGCCTTTCCGCGCTCGATCGATTCCATGAGGATGCGCTCGGCCTCGGCCTGGTCGCCCCAGCCGGTGACGCGGGCCCACTTGCCCGACTCCAGCGCCTTGTAGTTCTCGAAGAAGTGCCAGATGCGCTGGCGGTGGCGCTTGGGCAGGTCCTCGAGCGTCTGGATCTCGGCCTGGAACGGGTCGATGTGCTCGAGCGGCAGCGCGATCAGCTTGTCGTCGATGCCGCCGTCGTCCTCCATATGCAAGACGCCGATCAGCCGGCAGCGGATCACCGAGCCGGGCACCAGCGTGACCTCGGTGCGCACCATCGCGTCCACCGGGTCGCCGTCCTCGTGCAGGGTGTTGGGGACGAAGCCGTAATTGTTGGGATAGAACATCGGCACGTTGACGATGCGGTCGACGATCAGCGCGCCCGACTCCTTGTCGATCTCGTATTTCACCGGCTGACCGCCGGCCGGGCCGCCGGGGATCTCGATGATCACGTTGATGTCCTTGGGCGGGTTGAGGCCGGGGGGAATCTTGTCGATTTGCATCGCGGGGGCTCCTGCGGGCGCGGCTGGCGCGCAGTCTAGAGCGATTTCGAGCGAAGTGGAGTCACTTTGCGACTCGGAAATCGCGGTGACTCACCGTGCTAGAGCCGCGCCGGATCGATGCTGGCGATCAGCGCCGCGGCGATCGACCACATGACGAGCGCGATGGCGATGTCGAGCACCGTCCAGGCGCGCGGACGGGCGAAGAGCGGCGCGAGCAGGCGGGCGCCGTAGCCGAGCCCGAAGAAGAACATGAAGCTGGCGAGGATGGCGCCGGCAGCGAAGGCGCGCTTCTCGTCGCCCAGCGCGAAGCCGGCCGAGATGGCGCCGATCAGGGCCACCGTGTCGAGGTAGACGTGCGGGTTCAGCCAGGTGAGCGCCAGGCAGGTGCCGAGCGCGCGGGCGAGCGAGCCGGTGCCGTGGTTCGCGGCGCTGAGGCTGTCGGGGCGGAAGGCGCGGGCGAGGCTCAGGGCCCCGTAGACGAGGAGGAAGGCGGCGCCGCCCAGCGCCAGCGCCGCGGGTGCCCAGGGGGCGGCGGCGGCGAGGCTGCCCATGCCGGCGACGCCGGCGGCGATCAGGACGGCGTCGGAGAGCGCGCAGGCGAGGCAGACCGCGAGCACGTGGGCGCGCAGCAGCCCCTGGCGCAGCACGAAGGCGTTCTGCGCGCCGATCGCGAGGATCAGCGAGAAGCCGGTGGCGAAGCCGGTCAGCGCGGCGCCCGGCATCTCAGGCGGGCGCCGCCGCGGCGCGCGTCATAGCTTCGGCACGCCGTTCTTCGCGCCGGCGGCGCGGGCGATGGCACGCTTGCGGTCCTCGGTCTGGCGCAGCGTGCGGGCGCGCTCCTCCGCCGTCGGCGGGACCACGAGGCCGGCCGAGATGATCAGCTTGGCGGCCTCCTCGATCGACATCTCGAGCAGGATCACGTCCTTCTTCGGCACGAACATCAGGAAGCCGGTGGTCGGGTTCGGCGTCGATGGCAGGAAGATCGAGTACATCTCCTCGCCGGTCTTGTTGTAGACCTCGCCCCTGGCGTCGGTGGCGATGAAGGCGATGGCCCACATGTCGCGGCGCGGGTACTCGACCAGGCAGGCCTGGCGGAACGAGGTGGCCGACTGGCTGAGCACCGTCTCGAGGATCTGCTTGAGCGCATTGTAGATCGAGCGCACGACCGGCATGCGGCCGAGGATGCTCTCGCCGATGCGGATCAGCTGCATGCCGAAGACCCGCTTGGCGAAGTAGCCGATCAGCGTGGTGAAGACGATGAAGACCAGCAGGCCGAAGCCGGGCAGGTCGGCCTCGATATAGGTCGAGGGGTTGTAGGCCCTTGGCACCCAGGGCACGATCTTGGCGTCGACGAAGGTGATGAAGGCCCAGGTGAGCCAGATCGTCAGCACGATCGGCACGACGACGATCAGGCCGGTGAGGAAGTTCGCCCGCGCGTATTGCAGCGGCCCGGGCTTCGGCCGCTTGCCCCGCGCCGCGCGCGCTCCCCCACGACCCGGCGGGTCGCCCAACTTCGGTGGTGTCGCCATGTGTCCGCCCCGTTGCCGGAGACCGCCCCGGCTGCCGCCGCAGGTTAATAGCCCCGCGCGCGGTCCACAACATGCGTGAAGGCCTCGCCGCGCTCGTGCCGGGCGATCTGCTCGATGATGGAGCGGCTGGCGGTCCGCGGCCGGGTGCCCGAGGCGATGTGCGGCGTGACGGTGACGCGGGGGTGGAACCAGTAGGGGTCGTCGGGCGGCAGGGGCTCCACGTCGAAGACGTCCATGGTGGCGTGGCGCAGCAGGCCGGCATGCAGCGCCGCGAGCAGCGCCGCGTGGTCGACGAGCTGGCCGCGGGCCGGGTTGATCAGGCAGGCGTCGAGCGGCATCTGCGCGATGCGCCTGGCGTTGAGGACGCGGTGCGTGTCGGGCGTGAAGGGCAGCAGGAGGACGAGGATCTCGGACTCGGCGATGGTCTCGTCGAGCGCGAAGTCGCCGGTGCGGCACGCGACGCCGCGGATGTCCTTTTGCGTGCGCGACCAGCCGATGACGCGAAATCCGTGGGCGGCGAGGCGCCCGGCGCAGGCGGCGCCGAGCGCGCCGAGGCCGAGCACGCCGACCTTGCGCTCGCTGGCCAGCGGCGGGAACGCGGTCTCCCACTCGGCGATGGGCGAGGTGTCGATGTAGCGGTCGATGTCGAGGTGGTGGCGCAGCACGTGGCCCATCACATAGTCGATCATGCCGAGCGTCATGCCCTCCTCGACCATGCGCACCAGCGGCACGTCCGCGGGCGGATCGAGCTTGAGGATGTTCTCGACCCCGGCCCACAGGCTGAGGATGCCCTTAAGCCGGGTGTAGGGGGTGAAGTCGCGCACCGGGCCGTTGGCGGCGAAGACCAGGTAGTCGGCGCCCGCGGGGTCGGACCGGGCCGGGTCCATGCGCAGGTCGATGGCGAGGCCGGCCGCGGCGGCGGCGTCGATCAGGTGGCGCTCGTAGACCTCGCGCTGGTCGGCGCGGCCGGCATAGACGACGACTGGCGGCATGGATGTCTCCCCCCCTTCGAGCGATTTCGAGCAAGGTGGATGCACCTTGCAGCTCGGAAATCGCGGCAACTCAACATGCTGGAGCCGTTCTTCGAGTCCCGGAACGGTGAGGCGGCTCTAGCGCCGATGCACGTGCGCAGACTGGATCAAACCGAAGGCCATGAGCAAGACCAGCATTGCCGAGCCGCCGTAGGAGACCATCGGCAGGGGCACGCCGACCACGGGGATCAGCCCGGTGACCATCGCCATGTTGACCGCGAAGTAGAGGAAGAACGCGCAGGTCAGGCCGCCGGTCAGCAGCGCGCCGAACCGGTCGCGGTTCCTGAGCATCGCGGCGAAGCCGAAGACGATGACCAGCAGATAGAGGGCGAGCAGCGAGGCCGAGCCGATGAAGCCGAACTCCTCGGCGAGCGTGGTGAAGATGAAGTCGGTGTGCTTCTCGGGCAGGAAGTTCAGGCGCGACTGGGTGCCCTGCATGAAGCCGCGGCCGTCGAACCCGCCCGAGCCCATGGCGATCTTCGACTGGGTGATGTGGTAGCCGGCGCCCAGCGGATCGTTCTCGGGGTCGAGGAAGGTGTCGATGCGGCGGTACTGGTAGTTCTTGAGCAGTTGCCACTCGGTGCCGCGCGAGATGAGCACGGCGTAGACGGCGCCCGCGCCGGCGGCCATCGCGGTGGCGAAGTACCACCAGCTCACCCCGGCGAGGAACATCACCATGGCGCCGCCAAGCGTCAGCATGCCGGCGGTGCCGAGGTCGGGCTGCTTCAGCACCAGCAGCGTCGGCACGGCAATCAGGACCAGCGGCGGGATCAGCCACAGCGGGTGCGAGACGCGCTCGCTGCCCAGCCACGCGTAGTAGCGCGCCAGCGCCATGACGAGGGCGACCTTCATCAGCTCGGAGGGCTGGAGCTGGATCGGCCCGAGGTCGATCCAGCGGGTGGCGCCCATGCCCGACTCGCCGACGAACTCGACGGCGACGAGCAGCCCCAGCGTGCCGAGATAGACCAGCGGCGAGATGGCGCGGAAGAAGCGGATGTCGATCAGGCCGACGATCAGCATCAGCACGACGCCCACCGCGAAGCG
The DNA here is from genome assembly GCA_035513135.1 of Thermohalobaculum sp. Lineage (GTDB taxonomy): Bacteria > Pseudomonadota > Alphaproteobacteria > Rhodobacterales > Rhodobacteraceae > Thermohalobaculum. The sequence continues at coordinate 11,468 of DATKCQ010000127.1, read as the reverse complement.
GGTCATCTGGCGCGAGGCCCAGGGGTCGAGCGAGCCCCCCGCCACCGAGTAGAGCATCAGGAAGCCGAAACCGGCGATGGCGCCGGTCAGCAGCACCAGCGACCAGTTGAGGCGCAGGAACTTGCGCAGCAGGCCGGGACGCTCGCGCGGGGTAACGCTCGTGCTCATGTGCGGATCCTCGGCGCGCCGGGGGCGGGTCCGGGCTGCGCCTCGGGGCGGGGGTCGGGCGTCGGCGGCGGGCGCTCGGGCCGCTGGTCCGGTGGGTAGGCGCGCAGCGGGATTTCGGGGCCGTAGAGCGCGCGCAGCATCACGTCGCGGGCGATCGGCGCGGCCGCCGCCGAGCCGCCGCCGCCGTGCTCGACGATCACCGAGACCGCGTATTTCGGGGTCTCGTGCGGCGCATAGCACACGAACAGCGCGTGGTCGCGGCGCTCCCAGGGCAGATCCTCGTTGCGGATGATGCCGGCGGCGCGCTCGGCCGGCGTGATGTTGCGCACCTGGCTGGTGCCGGTCTTGCCGGCCATCAGCGCCGCCTCGTCGGCGATGCGCGAGCGTCGGGCGGTGCCGCGGCCGCCGTTGACCACGTCGAACATGCCGCCCTGCACCAGCTCGAGGTCGGCCGGGCGCAGCGCCAGCGGCTCGGGCGCCGGGTCCGGCAGGGGAATGCCGCCGCGCGCCCGGATCAGCCGCGGCGTGACGGCGCGGCCCGTGGCGAGGCGCGCCGTCATCACCGCGAGCTGCAGCGGTGTGGCCAGCACGAAACCCTGGCCGATCGCGGAGTTGAGCGAGTCGCCGGTCTGCCAGGATTCGTCGTAGACCCGCTTCTTCCACTCGCGGCTGGGGATCAGGCCGCCCTTGAGCGCCGGGATCGGCAGGTCGAAGCCCTCGCCCATGCCGAAGCGGCGCGCCATCGCGGCGATGCGGTCGATGCCCAGCCGCTTGGCCATCTCGTAGTAGTAGACGTCGCAGGACTGCTCGAGCGCCTGGCGCATGTGCAGCGAGCCGTGCCCGCCCTTGCGCCAGCAGTGGAACCTGCGGTTGCCGAGCCGCATGGCGCCGTTGCAGAACACGCGCTCGCCTGGGCCGGCCACGCCGGCCTCGAGCGCCGCGAGCGCCACCACCATCTTGAAGGTCGAGCCGGGCGGATACAAGCCGCTCGCCCACTTGTTGGCGAGCGGGCGGTAGGGGTCGCCGAGCAGCCGGCTCCAGTCGGCGCTCGAGATGCCGCGCACGAACAGGTTGGGGTCGTAGCCCGGGCTCGAGACCGCGGCGAGCAGGTCGCCGTTGGTCACGTCGAGCACTATCGCCGCGGCGCTCTCGCCGGTCAGGCGCTCGGCCACCGCGGCCTGCAGGCCGAGGTCGACGGTGAGATGGAAGTCGGCGCCGGGGGTGCCCTCGTTGCGGTCGATCTCGCGGATCACGCGGCCGAGCGCGTTGACCTCGATGCGCAGCGTGCCCGCCTTGCCGCGCAGCTCGTGCTCGAGCGCCCGCTCGATGCCGGTCTTGCCGATCTGGAAGTCGGGGATCTGCAGCACCGGGTCCGGGGTCTCCTGCGCCATGAGCTCCCGCTCGGTGACGCGGCCGACATAGCCGACGATGTGCGCGGTGAGCATGCCGTCGGGGTAGTGGCGCGACAGGCCGACCTCGGGCTGCACGCCGGGCAGCGCGGGCAGGTTGGCGTTGAGCGCGGCGAACTCGGACCACGAGAGGTGCTCGGCGGCCAGCACCGGCACGAACGCCGCCTTCTGGCGCATCTCGCGGGCGGCGCGCTGGCGCTGGCGCTCGGGCAGGTCGATGATCAGGCCGAGCCGGTCGAGCATGTCGTCGACGTCGCCGGACTGCTCGCGCACCACGGTGACCCGGTAGTTCTGGCGGTTGAGCGCGAGCGGCGCCCCGGCACGGTCGAAGATCTCGCCGCGCTCGGGCGGGATCAGGCGCAGGTTGATGCGGTTCTCCTCGGCCAGCAGGCGGTACTTCTCGGATTCGACGATCTGCAGCTGGCGCAGCCTGAGCGCCAGCACGGCGCCGATGCCGAGCTGGGCGGCGAGCAGGACCACGGCGCGGCGGGTGAGGGGGCGGCCCTCTCCGGCCTCGCCATCGCGGCGCGCGCGCGGCTCGGGGCGCGGATCGGGGCGCGGATCGGGGCGCGGTCTGGCCCGGCGCAGGCGGAACATCGCCTCAGCCCTCCTCGGCCGGGGCGCGGCGGATCCGCAGGAGCCAGTGGAAGATCGCGGCGAGCGGCGGGTAGAGCGCGACGGTGAGCAGCCACTGGCGGGCGAGATCGACCAGGTAGGGCGGGTGGGTGAGTGCCAGCAGCACCAGCAGCCACTGGAAAAGCAGCATTGCGGCCAGGGTTCCCGCGACGGCGAGCCACTCGGCCCAGGGGCTGCGCCGGGCCAGCGGGCGGCCGGCGGACTTGAGCGCCTCGGCGGCGAGCGCGAGGCCGAGCGCGCCGGCGCCGACGGCGGCGTCCGTCAGCAGGTCGCGGCCGAGCCCGGCGGCGAACACGGCGACCAGCGGCACCGCGTCGGGCCGGCGCAGCGACCAGTAGGCGATGATGCAGAACAGCAGGTCCGGTGACGGCCAGGCGCCCGCCTCGAGGCCGAGGGGAGCGGACTCGACGGCCACCGCGACCAGCCCCAGCGCCAGCACGAAGGCGATGGCGGCGAGCCGGGCTGGGGCGAGTGCGGCGGCGAGACGCATCGGCTCAGCCTCCGGGGGCAGAAGGGGCGGCGGGGGCGGCGGGTGCCGCGCCGTCGCGCACCGGGGCGAGGATCAGTCCGCCGGGCCGGTCGATCCTCGTGTCCGGGGTGTAGCGCAGCAGGCGCACGAACTCGAGCCGGCCGTAGTCGGCGCTGAGCGCCACGCGCCAGCGGTCGTCGGGCAGCGCGATGACCTGGCCGACCGGCAGGTCCGGAGGGAACACGCCGCCATCGCCCGAGCTGCGCACCTGGTCGCCGGGCGTGATGTCCTCGGTGCTCTCGAGGAACTCGAGCCGCGGCGTCGGCGTGCCGTTGCCGGCGAGGATGGCGCGGCGGCCCGAAGGCTGCACGGTGACCGGGACGCGCGAGGAGAAGTCGGTGAGGAAAAGGATGCGCGCGGCGTGCTCGCCCACCCCGACCACCCGGCCGATCAGGCCGTTGCCGTCGACCGCCGCCGAGCCGTCGCGCACGCCGTCGCGCGCGCCCACGTTGACCAGCGCCGACTGGCGGAACGGGCCGCCCGAATCGGCGATCACGTCGCCGGTGACGAAGGTGGTGCGCGGCGCCAGGCGGACGTTGTTCAGCGCGCGCAGCTGGGCGTTCGCCTCCTCGAGCTGCCGGGCGGTCTCGCGCCAGGCGCGCAGCCGCTGGATCTCGCGCCTGAGCTCGCGGTTCTGGTTGTAGACGTCGAAGAAGTTGCGGTAGTCGCGGGAGATCCCGGAGACGAACTCGATCGGCTGGTTGAGGAAGCTCATCGAGGGCAGCAGCGCGTCCGCGAGCCCCATGCGCAGGCGCTCCAGCCGGGGGTTGTCGGTGCGCCACAGGATCAGCAGCGCCAGCGAGAGCACGACGACGACCCCGAGCAGGATGCGGTGAACCGTCCGGGTGAGCGCGGTTTCCTCGGGCGAGCCGGCTCGCCTCACTTGCGTCTCTCCTCAGATCAGACGCTGACCTTCATCACATGGCCCAGCTGGTCGAGATGCTCAAGTGCCCGGCCGGTGCCCAGCGCGACGCAGGCGAGCGGCTCCTCGGCCACCGAGATGGCGAGCCCGGTCTGCTCGCGCAGCACCACGTCGAGGTCGCGCAGGAGCGCGCCGCCGCCCGCCAGCATGACGCCGTTGTCGACGATGTCGGCGGCGAGGTCGGGGGGCGTCGCCTCAAGCGCCACCATCACCGCCTCGACGATCTGCTGCACGGGTTCCGCCAGCGATTCGGCGATCTGCGCCTGGGTGATCTCCTGCTCCTTCGGCACGCCGTTGAGCAGGTCGCGGCCGCGGATCATCAGGGTCTCGCCCACCCCGTCGGCGGGCATCCGGGCGGTGCCGATGGTGTGCTTGATCTTCTCGGCGGTGGACTCGCCGATCAGCAGGTTGTGCTGGCGGCGCAGGTGGCTGATGATCGCCTCGTCCATCTTGTCGCCGCCGACCCGCACCGAGCGGGCGTAGACGATGTCCGACAGCGACAGCACGGCGACCTCGGTGGTGCCGCCGCCGATGTCGACGATCATCGAGCCGGTGGGCTCGGTGATCGGCAGCCCCGCGCCCAGCGCCGCAGCGATCGGCTCGGGGATCAGGAGCGCCTTGCGGGCGCCGGCCGACAGCACCGACTGCTCGATGGCGCGCTCCTCGACGGCGGTGGCGCCGTAGGGCACGCAGCAGACCACCATGGGCTTCGAGAACATGGTGTTCGGCTGCACCTTGCGGATGAAGTGCTTGATCATCTCCTCGGCGACCTCGAAGTCGGCGATCACGCCGTCGCGCATCGGCCGGATCGCCTGGATCGAGCCGGGGGTGCGGCCGACCATCAGCTTGGCGTCCTCGCCGACCGCCTTGACCTCCTTGCGGCCGTGGATGGTCTGGTAGGCCACGACCGAGGGCTCGTTCAGCACGATGCCCTTGCCCCTGACGTAGACCAGCGTGTTGGCGGTGCCGAGATCGATCGCCATGTCGTTCGAGAAGATGCCGAACAATCCGTTGAACATGTAGCTGCCTTCTGCCTGCTCACCCGCCATCCGCGGAACGGACCGGGGCTGGCCCCGGTGATTCTGGTGCCGGCGATTCCCTTTGCGGTGATTCCCCTGCCCGGAAAACCGTCGCCCTGCCAATGTCTCCGGTGACGCGCGGCGCGTGATCCCCCTCGCGTGTTCCCCCTCGCGCGGTGCCCGGATGTGCGGTCTCGGAGGCCGCCTTGGGTGTTGCTTATATGCGGCAATCCGGAGGGGCGTCAAAGAGAAAGCGGGGCGACGGGGCGGCGCCCCGGCCTCTCGCCCCTCCCCTCTCCCCCCTCCCCCCTCCCCTCTCCCCCTCCCCTCTCCCGGGGGGAGAGGGGAGGCGCCGGGGGCGGCCGCCGGGCAAGCCACCGGGGCGGCGCGATTTGCCCTGCCCGGCCTGAGGCCTGGCAGGCCGGACGGCCGGCGCCGCGAAACCGTGCCGGCGGGACGGGGGCGACAGCCGCGGCGCGATGGTCTACCGGTCCGGGTGCGATCGGGGTATACACGCCGCGATGCCCCCGGTTGAGCATGGTCGGAGCCCCGCGCAGATGCTGCCTTTCCCCAGAGTGCTGGTGCTGAGCCTGATGGTCGCGCTCGGCCTGAAGCTGACCGCGACCGCATGGGCGCTCGATGTCGATGCGGCACGGGCGCATGTGGACACCACGCTCGACGAGGTTTTCCAGCTCGTCGTGGCGAACCGCCCGCGGGACGAGACCGCCGCCGCGCTGCAGCGGATCTTCGAGCGGCGCGCCGCCCTGCCCGAGCTGGCGAGATTCGCCGCCGGCCCGTACTGGCGCGGCATGAGCGACGACCGGCGGGCGCGCTACACGCAGGCGTTCTCGCGCTACGTGGCGTTCGTCTACGCCGGCCACTTCCGCAGGTTCGAGGGCGACCTCGACGATCTGCGCTCGGTGGTGCATTTCCTGCGCGCCGAGGACGCCGGCGCCAAGGGCATCCTGCTGCGCAGCGAGATCCGGACGGGCGGCCCGACCGGGTTCGCGGTCGACTGGCTGGTCTCCGACCGCTCGGGCCGGGTCGCGATCTCCGACCTGATCGTCGAGGGGGTGTCGCTGGCCATCACCCAGCGCGAGGTGATCGCCGCCATGCTCGAGACGCGGCAGGGCGATATCGAGCGGCTGATCGCCGACCTCGAGCGGCGCGCGGGCGAGGACTACTGAGCGCGACCGCAAGCGGCGCGCCGATCAGCCCGGGCGGCGGGGAGGCGGGGCCGGGACGCACAGGGCGGCGAGATCGCGGGCCGCGATCTTGCCGGTCCCGTCGCGGGGCAGGGCATCGACGAAGCCGATCCGGCGCGGCACGAACACCGGATCGAAATGCGCCCGCATGTGGGCGCGAACCGCCCGGCGCAGCGCCTCAGCGTCCATCGTGGCGCGCGGGTCGGGGACGACGAGGATGCTGAGCCGGTCCTCGCCGTCGACCGTCTCGCGCAGCACCACGCCGTCGCGTATGCAGGCGAGCGTCGCCAGCGCCGCGTTGAGCGCGCCGAGGCCCTGGCGCTTGCCGGCGATGCTGACCATGTCGCCGCGGCGCCCGGCCAGGCGGAACCGGCCATCGGCGAGGACCTCGAGGTCGTCGGCGAGCATCGCGCCGGCGGCGAGGTGCGGCGCATGGGCGAGCCAGCCATCGCCGCGCCGGGCGAGCGTGAAGCCGTCGAGCAGGGTCCACAGCTCGTCCGCCGCGGTGCGCCGCCAGGCCAGCGAGCCGGCCTCGGTGCAGCCGTAGATCTCGAAGACCGAGCGCGCGCCGCCCGCCTCGAGCCGCGTGGCGAGGTCGCGGTGCAGCGGCGCGGTGGCCGAGATCACGCAGCGGATTCGCGGGGTGGCGCGGATCGCCTCCGCGAGGAAGTGCAGATGCGGCGGGCTCGAGACCAGCACCAGGTCGCGGACGCCGAGCCTGTCCGCGGTCCCGACCATCGCCTCGATGTCGGCGGGGTAGAACACCCGCGCGTCGTGCATGCAGTAGCCGTGCGCGAGGGCGGTGAACACCGTGGCCTCCAGCCCGTACATGTGCTGATGCGGCGTGGTGCCGGCGATCGCCGTGCGCTCGGGGCCGAGCCCGGCGCGCGCCACGATCTGCGCGGTCAGCAGGGCGCCCCCGGCGAGCGCCGCCCAGCCCTTGCGGTGCCGCACGGGCTCGCCGGTGGAGCCTGAGGTGAAGACATGCACCTCGCCGGCCGCCGCGCCGAGCCGGGCGAGGCTCGCCGCGCCGTCGCGGGCGGGCCCGGGCGGGGGAAGGCTGTCGAGCGCCTCGCACACGAGGGGCGACGACCAGCCCCTGGTGGCGGCCTCGACGGCGCGCTCGGCGCGGGACTGCGGCAGGAGCGTCGCGCGGCCCTCGATCAGGGCGGCGGCGAGCAGCACGGCGAACTCGTAGCGGCTGGCCGCCATGTTGCACACGGCGTCGTGCGGGGCGATGGCGGCGCGCGCCCGGTCCACATCGGCGAACAGGCCGGCCCAGGTCACGATCCCGGCCGGCGTGACGCAGAACGGCCGATCGGCCGCGCCCGGGTCGGCGGAAGCGGCCATCAGGTGGCCGGCTTCAACCACAGAGCCGGCCGGGCCATCGTGCGCAGGGTATCGCGCCAGGTCTCGGGCCGGCCGAAGCGCCGTGACGCGTAGTGGTGCGAGGCGGCGAACCAGACGATCTGGACGACGATGAGGACAGCCAGGGCGGCTGGCAGCCAGGGCTGCGACGGCCCCTGGATCATCGACGCCAGCGCCAGCGTCGCGGTGGCGAAGGCGAGGGCGCTCCACAGCAGGCACTGGCGCGCGACGAAGCGCACGAAGCCGGGATTGTCGGCGGGCGCCAGGCCGGTCGCCTCGACGATGCGCAGCAGCACCGGCCGGTGTCCGGGCAGCAGCCCGCGCAGGAAGATCCAGGCCAGCGCCAGGTTGGCCGGCACGATCGCCAGGTAGGGCATGTAGGCGAGCGACGGCTGCCACAGCAGCGGGCCGGCGAGGAGCGCGGCGACCGCGCCCGCCGCCAGCGCGGCGACGGCCCGTCCGGCCCCCGTCCTGCCGGCGAGGCCGAAGACCGAGCACGCCAGCGCGCACACGAGGATATAATCCGGCGTCCGCTGCGACACGGCGCCGGCCGCATGCAGCCCGACCGCGGCGGCCAGCAGCGCCAGCGGCGCAAGTCCCGTGGCGGAGCGGGGCGCGGCCGGACGGGGGGAACGCGCGCCGCTCACTTGGTCCGGTGCTCGCCGATGTGGCGGCTGAGCGCCTCGAGCGAGGCGAAGACCTTGCGGTTGCGCTCGTCATCGGAGCGCAGCTTGACGCCGTAGCGCTGGTGTATGGCGAACGAGAGCTCGAGCGCGTCGATCGAGTCGAGCCCCAGCCCGTCGCCGAACAGCGGCGCGTGCGGGTCGATCTCCTCGGCGGCGATGTCCTCGAGGACCAGCGCCTCGATGATCAGGTTTGCCACCTCGGTGACGAACGCACGGTCGGGGGCGCGGTCGGGGGCGCAGTCGGGGGCACGGTCGGGCGCCTGAAATCCTGCGTCATCCAATGGTTTCACCTTCGTTCGCCCGCCCCAATCGATCCACCATATAACGGGTCGCCTTGAACATCGCAACGCGCAGCCTGAGCCTGGGGTCCCGGCGAAAATCGCCGGCGAGCAGCGAGATCACCGCCCGCTCCATGCCCAGGACGTCGCGCGGATGCACCATCATGTGGCGAAACGCCGGGTCCTGTATGCGGTAGATGAACCAGGACACGAAGGCGAGCCGCCGGCGCAGTCCGCGGTCGTAGCGCGCGAGGTGCCGGGCGCGCCGGTCCGGGCTGTCGAGCACAAGCCGGACGGTGTGCGCCGCCTCGCGGGCGCTGACGAGGGCGAGGTGGACGCCGGTCGAGAAGATCGGGTCGACGAAGCCGTAGGCGTCGCCGACCTTGACGTGGCTCGGGCCCGCCGCCTCGCTGGCGCGGTAGGAGAAGTTGCCGGTGGCGCGAAGCGGGCCGACCCGCCCGGCCGGGCGCAGGGCGGCGGCGACATGCGGATGGCGCGCGCAGTGGGTGGCGAAGAACGCCTCGATGCCGCCCTCGCGTGCCTCCATGTAGGCGCCGGGCGCGACCAGTCCGATCGAGGTGATGTCCTCGCGCAGCGGGATCTGCCACATCCAGCCGGGCCGCGTCAGGTGGATGCGGATGTTGCCGGCGCGGGCGCCGTTCGCGCGCGGCACGCCCCTGAAATGCCCGAATATGGCGGCCGAGGTGTTGTGCGGGTCGGGGTGCTTCTGCGCCAGCAGCTTCGCCGTCACCGTCGAGCGGCCCGAGGCGTCGACCAGGAAGCGCGCGCGCCACTCGGTCAGTTGCCCGTCGGCGTCGCGCGTCTCCACCACCGCGCCGTCGGCGTCGAGGCTGCGCACGCTCGCCGTGGTCTGCTGGAGGGCGGTGGCGCCGGCCTCGATGGCGCGCGCGAACAGGATCTCGTCGAACTCCGAGCGGCGCACCTGGAAGGCGCCCGGCGGGCCGCCGAGCAGCGCCCGGCGGAACTCGAAGACGGTCTCGATGGCGCCGTCCTCGCTGATGAACTCGGCCGCGGCCTTGGGCACGCCGATGCGGCGCACCGCGTCGAGCGCGCCGAGCTCCTCGAGCAGCGGCAGGCTCTGCGGCAGCAGCGACTCGCCGATGTGGAAGCGTGGGTGCCGGTCCTTCTCGACGATCACCACGTCGAGCCCCTGGACCGCGAGATGCGTGGCCGCCGCGGCCCCCGCCGGCCCGCCGCCGATGACCAGCACGTCGCAGCTTCGGTGCGCGGCGGCGGTGGCGGCCATTCAGCTCGCCCCCCCGTCCACGGCGATGAGTTGGCCCGAGATGTAGCTCGCGGCATCGGAGGCGAGGAACCCCACGATCGCCGCCACGTCCTCGGGCGTGCCCGCCCGGCCGGCGGGCGACATCGCCCGGAGCGCCTCGAAGTTCGCCAGAAGCTCGGTCTCGGGCGTCGCGATCAGCCCCGGCGCGACCACGTTGGCGGTGATGCCCCGGCTCGCGTATTCGCGGGTGATCGACTTGGCGAAGGCCAGCAGCCCGCCCTTCGCCGCGGCGTAGTTCGCCTGGCCGCGGTTGCCGAAGACCGCGCTCAGCGAGGAGATCGCCACCACCCGCCCCCAGCGCGCCCGCATCATCGGCAGGATCAGCGGGCGCAGGGCGGCGTAGATGCCGTTCAGGTTCACGTCGATGACCCGGCGCCAGTCCTCGGGCTCCATGCCGGCGAAGGGCACGTCGCGGCGCAGGCCGGCGTTGTGCACCAGCACATGGATCGGTTCGCGCTCGGCGATGCCGCCCAGCACCGCGCGCGCCGCATCGAGGTCGGTGAGGTCGAGCGCCAGCGCCTCGGCACTGCCGCCGGCGGCGCGAATTCCGGCGGCCGTCGCCTCGGCCGCGTCGAGGTTGCGGTTGGCCTGCACGATCACGTGCCGGCCCTGCCCGGCGAGCTGCCGCGCGATCGCCGCGCCGATCGGGCTCGAGCCGCCGGTGACCAGCGCGCGCCTCATGCCGGCCCGCCCCGGATGCCGAGCAGGAGGTCCGAGGCGACCACCAGCCCGGCCCCGCTGAACACCTCGACACGATAGGATGCGCCGCCGCCGAGCGCCTGCAGCAGCGCGGCCAGGACCGTCAGGCGCTCGGGCGTGTCGACGCGGTCGCGCGCGATCTCGAGGTTGCTCAGCGCCAGCACCAGCCCGGTATGCGCGCCGGCGCTGGCGAAGAGCGAGGTGTGCGCGGCGGCGGCCTGCGCGCCGAGCTCGACGAGGCAGCCGCCATGCAGGCAGCCGTCGAGCCGCAGCGGGTAGGTGGGCGCGGAATGGTCCTTCGCCAGGCAGCGGATGCCGCTGGCGTCGGCCGAGACGATCCGCTCGATGAGCTGCATCGGGCCGGCATGGGGCATGCGCTCGAGCGCCTCAGCGAGCATCGGGTGCCTCGCCTACGGTGACCTCGAGCCCGGCACCCCCCGGCAGGCCGAGCACGAGCGGGCGCGGGTCGGCGCGATGGATCCGCTCGAGCAGCGGCAGGACGAAGCGCACCGGGTTGCCCGAACAGCGCAGCGCCTGCGCCACCGCGGCCTCCGCCGGGTCGGACGGGCGGCCCGGCGCGATGACCTGCAAAGCCAGCCGGCACAGCGTCGCCGCGCCGGGCTCCGGGCTCAGGGCGAACGCCGCCGCCATCGGCAGGGCGACCGGGCGCTTCTCGTGCAAGGGCGGCGGCAGCGGCGCGTCGAACAGCACCAGCCCGACATCGGTCCTCTCCAGCGCGGCCTGCATCATGGCCTTCAGCATACCGGCGCCGACCGAGTCGTCATAGGCGGCGATGCTGGTCGCCGGCCCGGTGGCGCCGGCGGCGATCGACCACTGGCCCTGGGCGGCGTTGTGCACCGCGTTCTGGAAGCGCAGCGGCTGGATCATCATCCCGGGCCGGCTGAGCGAAGCGAGGATCTCGTTCAGCGTCCAGCCGTCGCCGGTCGAGCTGGCGAACACCCAGGCGGCCTGCGCGGGCACCGCCCCGGCGATCTGCTCGGCCGCCAGCATGGCGAGCCGCGTGCTCTCGCTCAGCCGCAGCGCCTGGCGGCGGGGCAGCCGCTCGGGCATCGGGGTCCATGCCTCGGCTGCCGCCAAAGGCGCCCCGTCGAAATGCGCGAACAGCTCGGCGGCGCAGCCCAGCCCGGGCGCATTGAACGCCACGGCGTTGACGAAGAGCGAGGCGGTCATGCGCGGCTCAGCACCAGCGTGCAGTTGCTGCCGCCGAAGCCGAAGGCGTTGC
>DATKCQ010000126.1:0-17148 GCA_035513135.1 Thermohalobaculum sp. | reverse complement strand
TCGGGTAGGGTGCGCACTTGTGCGCACCATTGGCGGGGCAAGCCGCCCGGGTCGATCTTGAGCGGGCGCCGGAGGTGCGGTGCGCATGAATGCGCACCCTACGTCGCTACGACCCGAAGAACCGGCTGCGAACCGGCTGCGCGGACTGCCGGCGCGGGAAGGGCCGCGCCGGCTTGAAGTTGCGCGTGATCGGACCGATGCTGGCTCGCACCGGGGAGCTCCCGGACCATCATCGCCCTTCATTGCGGAGACAAGGATGAACAAGCGCGCCGACAGCCCCCTGCCCGATCAGCCCGATGCCTGGACCTGGCCCGAGGAACGCTGGCGCCCGATCGTCGAGAAGATCCGCGCCGGGCGCTCGCTGAAGCCGGCGGCGTGGAAGGACGGTGCGCGCTGCGCCGTGGCGCTATCCTTCGACTCGGATCACGAGACGCAGACGCTGCGCTGGGGACAGAGCTCGCCGGGCAAGCTTTCGCAGGGAGAGTACGGCGCCCGCGCGGCGATGCCGCGCATCCTGAAGATCCTCGAGACCTACGGCGTGCCGGCGACGTTCTTCGTGCCGGCCGTGGTCGCCATGATTCATCCCGACGAGCAGCGCCGCGTGGTCGCCGGGGGCCACGAGATCGGCATCCACAGCTGGATCCACGAGCTCAACAGCGCCCTGCCGCCCGAGGACGAGCGCGACCTACAAATGCGCGCCGCCGACAAACTCGAGGAGATTTCCGGCCAGCGGCCGGTGGGCATCCGCACGCCGTCGTGGGATTTCAGCGCGCACACGCTGGCAATCACCCGCGAGATGGGGCTGATCTACGACAGCTCGCTGATGGCCGACGACGACCCCTACGAGATCCTCGAGGAGGGCGAGCCGACCGGCGTGGTCGAGCTGCCCGTCGAGTGGATCCGCGACGACGCACCCTACTGGAACATGGACCGCTTCACGGGGCTCAGGCCGTACACGCCACCCTCGGGCGTGCTCGAGGTGTTCATGCGCGAGTTCGACGGCGCCTACGAGGAGGACGGGCTGTTCCTGCTGACCATGCACCCGCACTTCGTCGGCCACCGCTCGCGCGTGCAGATTCTCGAGGAGCTCATCCGCTACATGCGCAGCCACGCCGGCGTGTGGTTCGCCACCCATGCCGACGTGGCCCGCTACTGCCGTGCGCAGGCCGGGATGTGACGGCCCGATAGCGGGGTCGTCCGCCAATGCCCGACCCGTCTGGCCTCGCCGCGCTCGAGGCGGCGCTCGCGCGCGATCTCGTGCGGCTGAACCATCCGCCCGCCGACTGGGTGCCCGCGCGCGCCGGGCCGGACGGCCGGCCCATGGCCGACGTCGCCATCGTCGGCGCCGGCATGTGCGGGCTGGCGGCGGCCTTCGCCCTGCGCCGGCTCGGGCTCAACCGCATCCGCCACATCGACCGGGGCGCGGACGGCTTCGAGGGGCCGTGGCTCACCTATGCGCGGATGCGCACGCTGCGCTCGCCCAAGCACCTGACCGGCCCGGCGCTGGACCTGCCCAACCTCACCTTCCGCGCCTGGTGGGAGGCGCAGCACGGCGCGGCCGCCTGGGAGGAGCTGGGCCGCATCCCGCGCCCCGTCTGGATGGACTACCTGCGCTGGTACCGCCGGGTCACCGGCGCGGCGGTCGAGAACCGGGCCGAGACCATCGCCTTGCGCCCGGGAACCGAGGGTGTCGCGCTGGAGCTCCGCACCGCCGCGGCCCCGGCCGAGACCGTCCACGCCCGCCGCGTCGTGCTGGCGACCGGGCGCGAGGGGCAGGCCCGGGCGCGCGTGCCGGCGGTGCTCGCGCCGTGGCTCGGCAGCCTCGTGCGCCACGCCTCGGACCCGATCGACTTCGCCACGCTGCGCGGCCGCCGGGTGGCGGTGATCGGGCTGGCCGCCTCGGCCTTCGACAACGCGGGCAGCGCGCTCGAGGCCGGCGCGGCGCAGGTGACGCTGATCGGGCGGGCCCGGGCGCTGCCGCGGCTGAACAAGATGAAGCACACCGTGCATCCCGGCTTCACCCACGGCTTCCCCGCCCTGCCGGACGCGGACAAGCTGCGCTTCCTGCGCCACATCATGGAGCGGCGCATCGCGCCCCCGCGCGAATCGGTGCAGCGGGTCTCGGCCGACCCGCGTGCCCGTCTGCTGCTCGGCGCCGGGCTGGAGTCGGTGGAGAGGGCGGGGGACTCGCTGCGCCTGCGGACGGCGGCCGGGCGCGTCACCGCCGAGCTGGTGATCCTCGCGACCGGCTTCGCCATCGACCTCGCCGCGCCGCCCGAGCTCGGGGCGTTCGAGGGGCAAATCCTGCGCTGGCGCGACCGGATGCCGCAGGCCCCCGACGACGAGTGGATGGCGTTCCCCTGCCTCGGCCCCGGCTTCGAATTTTGCGAGCGCCGGCCGGGCGCCGTGCCGGGGCTGGGGCGCATCCACTGCTTCACCCACGCGGCGCAGCTCAGCCTCGGCAATCTGGCCAACGACATCCCCGCCGTCGGCGAGGGTGCAAGGCGGCTGGCCGAGGCGATCGCCCGCGCGCTGTTCGTCGAGGACCGGGCGCGGCACTGGGAGCGGCTGGTCGCCTATGACGAGCCGGAGCTTATGGGCGACGAGTGGCCGGGGCTCGCCGAATGGGACCCACCGCCGGGTTGAGGCACCTCACGGCCCGCCGGTCACGGCCCCCCGGTCACGGCCCCCCGGTCACTTGCAGGATCTGGCCGGTGATGAACCCGGCGCGGTCCGAGGCGAGGAACATCACCGCGTCGGCGATCTCGTCGGGCGTCCCGAGGCGGCGCATGGCGATCGACTCGACCAGCGCCTTCTGGCCCTCGGGCCCGTAGGCCTCCCACTGGCGCCGGTAGTCGGGCGAGGTCGGCATGAAGCCCGGCGCGACCGCGTTCACCGTGATGCCGAACGGCCCCAGCTCGGCAGCGAGCTGACGCACCAGCCCGATCTGCGCCGCCTTGGCCGCCCCGTAGCTCTGGATGCCGGTGCGCGAGACGGCAAGCCCGGCCTTGCTCGAGATGACCACGATGCGCCCCCGCCCCGCCCGCTTCATGCCGGGCACCACGGCGCGCGCGAGGTGGAAGGCGCCGTCGAGGTTCACCGCCTGGATGGCGCGCCAGTCGGCCTCGCCGACCTCTTCGATGGGCACCCTCGGCCGGCCGCGCACCCCGCCCGCCGAGTGCACCGCGACGCCGACCGGGCCGATGCGGGCGACCAGCGCCGCCACCGCCTCCCGGTCGGTCACGTCGAGCACGTGGGTCGCGAGGCTGCCGCCCATGGCGGGCGCGGCCCCGGCCGCCACCTCCGCCAGGGCGCCGGCCTCGATGTCGGCGGCATGGACCTGGCCGCCCTGCGCCGCGAAGGCGTGGGCGATGGCGCGGCCGATGCCGCGCACGGCGCCGGTGACCAGCACGGCCTGCCCGGGGAATGCGATCTCCACGGCCGCTACTCCGCCGCGGCCGGGGCGAGCTGCGGGAACTCGGCGACCAGTGCCTCGAAGGCGCCGCGCACCTCGCTGCCGTCACCCTTGCGCGTCGCCGGGTCGAGCGCGTCGATGGCGGCGAAGATCCGGTGCTTGGCGTAGAAGCGCCAGTGCACCGGCAGGCGCGCCAGGCACGCGGTCAGGGCGTCGTAGTTCGCCTCGGTCCAGACCGCCTCGAACGCCTCGCGATAGGGGCCGAGATGGTAGAACCCGGTCTCGCCGCGCCCTTCGGCCATCTGCGCCCTGAGCGCGCCTGTCGCCTGCGCATCCACCGCGCCCCCCTCGATCGCCAAGCCATAGGCCGCGCGCGCGTGCTCGGGTGTCACCCAGCCGCGGCGCCAGTCGAGCAGCACCGCCTCGGGGTCGCGCCGCAGCGGGTCGCCCCAGCCGCCCGCCCCGCCGCAGGTCACGTGCAGCACGTCGCCCGGCCCCATGGACAGGATATCGGTGTTCTCGAGGTCCACCTCGCGCTCCGTGCCCGGGTTGAGGATGAAGCGCGAGGGCGCCCCCGCCCTGCCGCCCGCGATGCCCCAGCCGGTGAAGCGCGTGCGGTCGCGGTTCCTCGCCGTGACGCGCGTGTTGGGCGAGAAGGCCTGGAATATGAGCTCGGTCCCCAGCCCGCCCCGGTGCCGCCCGGGCCCGGCCGAGTCGCGCGCCAGCCCGTAGCGCAGGACCTTGATCCCGGCCTCGACCTCGTTGATCTCGACCGGCGTGTTCTTGAGGAAGCCCTGGTTGGCGCCCGAGCCGTCGTGCCCGTCGGCCGCGGCGGTGCCGCCGGCGCCGCCGGTCATCGGGTCGATGGCGGCCATGATGCGCCGGCCGGTCTTATTGTCGATGGTGTTGACGTTCATGATCGGCCCGCCCGAGGCCGGCGCCCCGGCCAGCCGGTCGGGCGCGGCCTGGGCGAAGGCCCCGAAGGTCAGGCCGTGCAGGCGGTTGCAGCTCAGCGTGCGCATGCCCACCGCGGCCGGGAACTCCGGGTTGCAGATGGTGCCCGAGGGCATGATGCAGCGGCAGACCCGGGCAACGCCCGAGTTCAGGAACAGCGCCGGGTCGAGCGAGTAGAGCACGTAGACCATGCCCACCAGCAGCAGCACGTGGCGCTCGTCGCCCCCCGTCGGCATGTTGAGCGAGGATTCGAGCTGCGGGTCCGAGCCGGTGAAGTCGAAGATCAGCTCGTCGCCCCGGATGGTCAGCGCCAGCTTCAGCCGGCAGGGCCAGCCGCCGGGCGCGTCCTCGTCCATGTAGTCGGCGAAGCTGTAGGTGCCGTCCGGCAGGCCGCGCACGATCTGGCGCGCCTGCGCCTCGGCATAGTCGAGCAGGTCGCCGACGCCCTCCCTGAACGTCTCGATGCCGAAGCGCGCGATCATCTCCCTCACCTTGCGCTCGCCGGTGTTGCACGCCGCGATCTGCGCCTTGAGGTCGCCCCAGTTCTGCTCGGGCGCGCGCACGTTGGTGAGGAAGATGTCGAGCACCTGGCGGTTCAGCTCGCCCCTCTCGACGATCTTGGCGGGCGGGATGCGGATGCCCTCCTGGTGCACCTCGGTCAGCGTGCGCGACAGGCTCGCGGGCACCGCGCCGCCCACGTCGGTGTTGTGGATGTGGCCGACCGAGAAGGCGACGATCTCGCCCTCGTGGAAGATCGGCTTCCAGATGTGCATGTCGGGCGGGTGCGTGCAGACATACCCCGAATAGGGGTCGTTGGTCATGCAGATGTCGCCCTCGTCGTAGTGGCCGATCATGCGGATGGCGCGCCCGTAGTTCAGCCCCACGAACCAGGTGGCGCCCAGCTCGGTCGGGGTGGCGAAGGTCTCGCCCTCGGGCGTGGTCAGCCCGGTGGTGAAGTCCTCGGTCTCCTTGACGAAGGTCGAGTGCGCCGTGCGGTAGAGCGTGTAGGCCATGCTCTCGGCGGCGGCGCGGGTGTGGTTCTTCAGGATCTCCAGCGTGACCTTGTCGACGGCCATGGCTCAGCCCTCCGCGCGGATGACGAGGTTGCCCCAGGCATCGACCTCGGCGCGCGAGCCAATGGGCACCACGGTGGTGCAGTCGTCCTGGGCGACGATGGCGGGGCCGGCGAAGCCCTGGCCCGGACGCAGGCGCGTGCGTTGATAAAGCCCGGCGCGGCGGCGCTCGCCGGCGAGGAAGACCTCGACCTCGCCGACCGGCTCGGCGCGGCCATGGCCCAGCGCGTGCGGGGCGAAGCCGGGCTTGGGCGGGCTGCCGCTGACCACCAGGCGCAGGTTGACGATCTGCACCGGCGCCTGCGGGTCCGCGTGGTCGTAGACCCGGGCGTGCGCGTCGTGGAACGCCCCGGCCACCGCCGCTTCGTTGCCGTTGGCGATGTCGGCGCGGTTCACCGTGGTCTCGATCTCGTAGGACTGGCCGCGATAGCGCATGTCCGCCGAGAAGATCAGCCGCGCTTCGCCCCTGAAGCCCTGGCTGTCGCGCAGCCAGGCCAGCGCCTCGGCCTCGAGCGCGGCCGCGTGCGGCTCGAGCGCCGCCAGCCCCGCGGCGTCGAGGTCGAGAAAGACCGTGCGGATGAAGTCGTTGCGCACGTCGGCGATCAGCCCGCCATAGGCCGAGAGCACGCCCGGCGTGGGCGGCACCACCACCTGCGCGACGCCCAGCTCGGCGGCCAGCAGGCAGGCGGTCATCGGCCCGGCGCCGCCGAAGGCGAGCAGGCTGAAGCCGCGCGGGTCGGCGCCGTGGCGCGACATCAGCTTGGACACCTCCAGATACATGCCCGAGACGGCGACGCGGATGATGCTCTCCGCCGTCTCCTCGAGACCGAAGCCCAAGCGTTCGGCCACGCTGCGCATGGCGCGCTGGGCCGCCGCCCGGTCGAGGCGCACCGCGCCGTAGCCCAGCTCGGCGGCGCCGAGCAGGCCCAGCACGGCGAAGGCATCGGTCAGCGTAGGCCGCTCGCCGCCCCGGCCGTAGCAGGCGGGGCCAGGGTCCGAGCCCGCGCTCTCCGGTCCCACCTTCAGCACGCCGAAATCGTCGACCCAGGCGATCGAGCCGCCCCCCGCGCCGATCGAGGTGACCGACACCGTCGGCACGTAGATCGGGAACTCGCCCACCAGCTCGCCGGTGCCGAAGGCGGGCGTGCCGTCGTGGATCACGGCGACGTCGGCGCTGGTGCCGCCCACGTCGAAGCTGAGCACGTCGTGCGCGCCGATGCGGGTGGCGATGTCGGCCGCCCCGATCACGCCCGAGGCGGTGCCCGACAGCAGCATGGCGATCGGGTCGCGCTTGCCGAGCTCGGCCGCCATGATGCCGCCGTTCGACTTGGTGATCATCGGCTCGACCGCCACCCCGGCCCCGGCCAGCCCCTGCTGCAGCGCGGCGATGTAGCGCGCCACCCGGCGCTGCACGTAGCCGGCGACGGTGGCGGTGACGGTGCGCTCGTATTCGCGGATCACCGGCCAGACCTCGCACGACAGCACCACCTCCATGTCGGGCGCCGCCTCGGCGACGATCTCGCGCACCCGCCGCTCGTTCTCGGCATTGGCGTAGCTGTGCAGCAGCGCCACGACCACGGTGTCCGCGCCGTCCGCGGCCGCACGGGCCAGCGCGGCGCGCACGTCGCGCGCATCGACCGGGGTCTCCACCGAGCCGTCCTTCAGCGTGCGCTCGGCCAGCCCGTAGACCCGCTCGCGCGGCACCAGCGGCTCGGGGCGGCGCGAGAAGATGTTATAGGGGTCCGGCACCTTGAGGCGGGCGACCACGAGCACGTCCTCGAACCCCGCGGTGGTGAACAGCGCCAGCGGCGCGCCGCGGCGCTGGATCACCGTGTTGACGCCCACCGTGGTGCCGTGCGTGAAGAAGCTGACCGCCGACGGTGCCAGGCCGTAGCGCCGCTCGATCTCGCCCAGCCCGGCGATCACCTCCTGCCCCGGCGTCTCGGGGGTGGAGAGGATCTTCAGGGTCTCGAGCGCGCCCGTGGTCTCGTCGAAGACGCAGAAATCCGTGAAGGTTCCGCCGATGTCGACGGCGACGCGGCAGGTCATGCGCTCAGCCTCCTCTCTGGCTTGCCCCGCGGCAGGGGGCCGAATGCGGTTTCCTCGAGCCCGCGCGCCGCCTCGATCAGCGCCGGGGCGAACTCGTCGCGGCGCCGATGGAAGCGGGGCGTGACGGTGACGATGTTGAGCGCCGCGTGGGGCCGCCCGTCCGGGCCGCGGATGGCGACCGCCATGCCCGAGGCGCCCTCGAAGCGCTCGTCGATATTGGTGGCGTAGCCCTGCGCGCGGCACTGGCGCAGCCGGGCGATGATCGCCTCCGGCTCGGTCAGGGTCGCGGCGGTCATCGCCACCATCTCGGTGCGCGCCAGATAGGCCCGCACCTCGTCCTCGGGCAGGTGGCACAGCACCGCGTGGCCCATCGCCGTGCAGTAGCCCGGCAGCACCGGATCGCGCGACACGTCGTAGCGGATCGCCTGCTGGCTGGGCCGGTGGCTGACGATGCGCACGTCGAGCCCCGGGGTCGGCGCGCCCAGCACCACCGTCTCGTCGAACCGCTCGAGAAGCGCGTCCATCACCGGGTGCGCGGCGCGGAAGATCTGGCCGGTCATGCCGCCCACCCAGCCGCCGGACGCGCGCAGCGCCGGCAGGAGCATGAAGCGGTCCCCCGGCTCGCGCACCAGATAGCCGCGCTGCTCCAGCGTCGCCAGCAGCATGTGCGCCGAGCTTTTCGGCAGGCCCAGCAGCGCCGCCACGTCGCGCAGCGCCAGCGCCCGGCCGGTCGATGCGAACAGCTCGAGAATCTCGAGCACGCGGCGGGCGGATTTGACCGAAGTGTTCATATATGTGAACGATCGTCCAACATTTCGAACATTCTTTATTGACCGCGCCGCCATGTCCCGTCAATCATCGAGTCGGATCGGGCGACCGGGGAGCAGCGAGGGACGAACCGTGGACGGGACCGAGTGACGGCGAGCGCAGAGGACGAACCGGCGACCGGCGTGGCGATCGTCACCGGCGGCGCGCGCGGCATCGGGCGGGGCTGCGCCCTGGCGCTCGCCCGGCGCGGGCACGCCATCGCGCTGGTCGACCTGCTGGCGCCCGAGATGGCGAACACCCGCGCCGAGATCGAGGCGCTGGGGGTTGCCTGCCTCGCCATCGAGGCCGACGTCGCCGACCACGCCCGCGCCCGCGCGGTGGCGGCGCAGGTGCTGGGCGCCTGGGGCCGCATCGACGTGTTGGTGAACAACGCCGGCCGCGCCTGCCCCACGGGCATCCTCGAGATCACCGAGGCCGAGTGGGACGCGGCCATCGACGTGAACCTCAAGAGCTGCTTCAACTACGTGCAGGCGGTCGCCCCGGCGATGCTCGCGGCGCGGCGCGGCCGCATCGTCTCGATGTCCTCGCTCAACGCCCATTCCGGCGGGGTCACCGCCGCCGTCAGCCGGTTCGCCTATGCCGCGGCCAAGGCGGGCATGCTCGGCATGACCCGCGCGCTCGCCAAGGAGCTAGGCCCCCACATCGCCGTGAACGCCGTCTGCCCCGGGCTGATCAAGACCGAGGTCGCCAAGAACCCCGTGATCCGCGACCGCGAGGCCGAGCTGGTCAAGGGCATCGCGCTCGGCCGCGTCGGCACGCCCGCGGACGTGGCCGAGCTGGTCGCCTTCCTCGCCACCGTCGAGCCGAACTTCATCACCGGGCAGGCCATCACCATCGACGGCTTCCAGTGGAACATGTGACACCACACCACAGAAGGGCCGGGAACGGCCCCGACCGCCGGCAGCGCGGAGCCGGGCAGGCGCCTGCCGGACCGAGACCAACCACCCAAAGGGGAGACACGCCATGAAACACGCCATGAGACACGCCGTGAAATTCGTGCAACATCCACTCCGCGCACCCGCCAGGGCGCTGGGGCGCCTGGCGCTGGCCGCCTGCATCGCCGTGGGCGGGCTCACGGCCTCGGCCGGGTTCGCCGGGGCCGACGGCAAGTTCGTCTTCGCGAACTCCTCGCCCTACGACTCGCTCGACCCCCATGCGGTGTTCGACGTGGGCCGGGTCGCCACGCGCCTCAACCTCTATGACGGGCTGCTGCGCTGGCACGACAACCCGCCCAAGCTCGATCCCTGGCTGGCCGAGAGCTACGAGATCTCGGACGACGGCCTGACCTACACCTTCAAGCTGCGCCAGGGCGCGCAGTTCCACGACGGCAGCGAGATCGAGGCCTCGGACGTGGTCTATTCGATGGAGCGCATCCTGGCCATGAAGAAGGGCGCCTTCTCGCTCTACCAGGGCACCATCGCGCCGGGCTCGACCAGGGCGGTCGACAAGCACACGGTCGAGTTCACCCTGACCAAGCCCTCGGCCATCTTCCTCTCGACCGTGCCCGAGATCCACGTGGTCAACGAGGAGCTGGTGCGCGCCAACGAGGTGGACGGCGACTGGGGCACCGTCTGGCTGTCCGCCAACGACGCCGGCTCGGGCGCCTTCCAGCTGCGCCGCTACGACCCGGCGATCGGCTGGAGCGCCACGCGCTTCGACGACCACTTCATGGGCTGGGACCACAACCCCAACCCGCTCGACGAGATCGAGTTCCGCACCGTCGTGGAGATCAACTCGCGCGTGCTCGGCCTGATGAACGGCGACTTCCACGGCACCGACGGCTACCTGCCGCAGGACCAGGTGAAGCGTCTCGAGGAGAGCGACAACGTCTATGTCAACGAGCAGGAGTCCATGCGCATCTTCTACGCCATCCTGCACAACGGCCGCTCGCCGATGAACGACATCCACTTCCGCAAGGCGGTGAGCTACGCCTTCGACTATGACGGCTTCAACCAGGACATCCTGTCCGGCTCGGTGGCGCGCAACCCGGCGCCGGTGCCGAACAACATCTGGGGCTCGCCCGGGGACGTCGAGGGCTACACCTTCGATCTCGAGAAGGCCAAGGAGCATCTCGACCAGATGACCGAGCCGCTGCGCGAGATCACCGTCGGCGCGCTCGCCGGCTACCAGCAGACCGAGCAGGCGGCGGCGCTGCTGCAGAACGGCATGAACAAGATCGGCATCAAGACCAAGATCGTCGCCGAGCCGTGGTCGGTGGTCTCCAACAACATGCGCGACGAGCAGCAGATGTACGACATCCTGTTCCTCTGGCGCTCGACCTACTACGCCGATCCGCACAACTGGGTGGGCGAGATGTACGCGTGCGACCAGATCGGGGCGCGCAACAACTCGTGGTACTGCAACCAGGAGGTGGACAAGCTCCTGACCGAGGCGCTGACCAGCACCGACCCCGAGCTGCGCAAGGCCAACTACGAGAAGGCCGCCAGGCTGGTGACCGAGGATGCCGCCGGCGTCTTCGTCTACAACACCAAGTGGTTCGGCCCCTTCAACGCGAAGGTGAAGGGCGTGCACTTCTCCCCGATCGGCAACGCGCAGGAGATGCGCTGGATCTACTTCGAGGGGTGATCCGCTTGAGACACGCGCGGCCCGCGAGAGTCTCCGCGGGCCGCGCCCCTCCCGCCTGATCCGGGGCCGATATGCGCGCTGTCGTCCTGACCGTCCACCGCCTGGTCTGGTTCTTCCCGACCGTGCTGGGTCTGCTGGTGATCGTCTTCGCGATCAGCCACGTCATCCCGGCCGATCCGGTCGCCTTCATGGCGGGCGAGAACGCGAGCCGCGAGCAGATCGAGGCGCTGCGCCACCGGCTGGGCTACGACAGGCCCCTGCCGGTGCAGTTCTTCAGCTACGTGGTCGGCGTGCTGCAGGGTGACCTCGGCACCAGCCTCTACACCCAGCGGCCGATCGCCGAGGATCTGATCTCGCGCCTGCCGGCGACGCTGGAGCTGACCTTCGTCGCCGTCTTCCTCTCGGCGCTGATCGGCGTGCCGCTCGGCGTGGTGGCCGCCGTCTACCGCAACTCGCTCCTCGACCACCTGCTGCGCATCTTCACCGTCTCGGGGCTCGCCATCGCCGCCTTCTGGCTGGCGATCCTGCTGCAGCTGCTGTTTGCCATGCGCCTCGGCTGGACCCCGCTGCAGGGCCGGGTCAGCGGCTGGGGGCCGGACGAGGTGACCGGGTTCTTCCTGATCGACGCGCTGATCATGGGCGACTGGGAGATATTCCGCGACGTCGTCGCCCACATGACGCTCCCCGCCATCACGCTGGGCTTCCCCGCCATGGCCACGATCGTTCGCTTCACCCGGGCGGGCGTGCTGAACGCCATCAACTCGAACTACGTGCTCTACGAGCAGGCCATGGGCTTCCCGCGCCGCGTCGTCGTGTGGAAATACGTGCTCAGGAACGCCCTGATCGGCACCGTCACCCAGATCGGCCTGATCTTCGGCGTGCTGATCGCCAACGGCGTGGTGGTCGAGGCGGTGTTCAACTGGCCGGGCCTCGGCACCTACGCGGTGAACTCGATCCTGCAGTCGGACTACAACGCCATCATGGGCTTCACCCTCACCCAGGGCGTGATCTTCATCATCGTCAACCTGCTGGTGGACATCAGCCACGGCGTCATCGACCCGCGCGAGGCCAGGTAATGGAGACGGCGCGCTACCTCCTGAAGAAGCTGCTCTCCGACCGCACCGCGGCGCTCGGGGCGTTCCTGATCCTGCTGCTGATCCTCGCCGCCATCCTCGCGCCGGTGCTGGCGACGCACCCCGAGGACGTCACCGAGTTCCACCCCTCCGAGCGCCTCCAGGGCCCGAGCGCCGAGCACTTCTTCGGCACCGACCGCATGGGCTCGGACATCTATTCGCGCATCCTCTACGGCGCGCGCATCACCATCGCCATCGCGCTCATCGCCATCGGCGTCTCGGTTCTCATCGGCGTGCCCATCGGGCTGATCGCCGGCTACTACCGCAACTGGGCGTCCGAGGCGCTGATGCGCGTCTCGGACATCTTCCTCTCGGTGCCGCAGATCGTGCTGGCCATCGCCATCGCCCAGACGCTCGGGCCCTCGCTCGAGAACGTGATCCTGGCGCTCTCCGCCACCTACTGGCCGTTCTGGGCGCGGCTGGTCTATGCCGAGACCCGCTCGGCGCTGAACGAGACCTACGTCGAGGCGTCCATCGCGCTCGGCGCCCGGCCCTGGCGGGTGATGATGCTGCACGTGCTGCCGAACATCTCGTCCTCGGTCATCGTGCGCACCACCATCGGCATGGGCGGCACCATCCTGACCGCCGCGGCGCTCGGCTTTCTCGGCCTCGGGCCGCCGCCGCCGACCCCGGAATGGGGGCGCATGATCGCCGAGAGCCGCGAGTTCCTGCCCGAGGCCTGGTGGTACGCCACGGCGCCGGGGCTCGCCATCTTCCTCGTCGTCATGGGCTTCAACCTGCTCGGCGACGGGCTGCGCGACATCCTCGACCCGCGCATCCGGAGGAGCCGCGATGAGTGAGGACCACGATGAGTGAGGCGCGGCGCGATCTCCTGCTCGACGTGCGCGGCCTCGAGATCGGCTTCGCCACCGAGGCGGGCCTCGCCCGCGTGCTCGACGGCGTGAACTTCCGCATCGCGCGGGGCGAGATCGCCGGCCTCGTCGGCGAGTCGGGCTGCGGCAAGACCACGCTGGCCCGCGCCATCCTCGGCATCCTGCCTATGAACGCCGCGCGCATCCGCGCCGGCGAGATCATCTTCGACGGCGAGGACCTGCTCGAGAAGGACCCGCGCACGCTCGAGGCCGAGCTGCGCGGCCGCCGCGTCACCTTCGTGCCGCAGGACCCGTTCTCCTCGTTCAACCCGGTCTTCACCATCGGCGCGCAGATCGACGAGCTGATGAAGTGGAAGTCGCCCGACGCCGAGCCCGGCACCGGCCTGCGCCACTACGGCCGCGCCCGCCGCCGGGCCGACCGCGCGCGGGTGCGCGAGCTGCTCGGCACCGTGCAGCTTCCCGACATCGACGGCATCCTGCGCAAGTACCCGCACGAGGTCTCGGGCGGCCAGCGCCAGCGGCTGATGATCGCCATGGCGCTGCTGCCCGAGCCGCAGCTCATCATCGCCGACGAGCCGACCACGGCGCTCGACGTGACCATCCAGGCGCAGATCCTCCAGCTGCTGCGCCGGCTGGCGACCGACCGCGGCGTCTCGGTGCTCTTCACCACGCACGACCTCGGCACGGCTTACGAGATCTGCGACCACATCACCGTGATGTATGCCGGCCAGGAGGTCGAGACCGCGCCGTCGGACGAGTTCTTCGCGCGCCCGCGCCACCCCTACACCCGCAGCCTGCTGGCGAGCCTGCCGAGCCGCGACCGCGGCATCCACGGCATCCCCGGCCAGATCCCCGGCCTGGTGGACCCGCCGGGCGGCTGCCGCTTCCATCCGCGCTGCAAGAACGCCACCGCCATCTGCGCCGAGACCCGCCCCGGCATCAGCGATTTCGGCACGGGCCACACCGCGCGCTGCTACCACCCCGTCGGCCACGACAGGGAGGCCGCCCGATGAGCGCCGACGGTCCGCTGCTGCGCCTCGAGGCGGTGAAGAAGTACTTCGCCATCCGCAACGCGTGGAAGCGCCAGGTCGGCTGGCTGCGCGCGCTCGACGACGTCAGCCTCGACGTCGCCAGGGGCGAGATCCTCGGCATCGTCGGCGAGTCCGGCTGCGGCAAGTCCACGCTCGGCAAGACCGTGATGGGCATCCACGCGCCCACGGCCGGCCGCATCGTCTTCGAGGGCAACGACATCACGCACCTCAAGCCCTACGCCGCGCGCGGGCTGCGCCGGCAGCTGCAATACACCTACCAGGACCCCGGCGCCTCGCTCGACCCGCGCTGGAAGATCCGCCGCTCGCTGATGGAGCCGCTGGTGATCCACACCGATCTGGGCCGCCGGGAGCGCCACGCGCGCGTGCGCGAGATCCTCGACGCCGTGAACCTGCCCGAGAGCCATCTCGACCTCTACCCGCACGAGATCAGCGGCGGCCAGCAGCGCCGCGTCGGGCTCGCCCGCATCCTCACCCTGCAGCCGAGCCTGGTGATGCTCGACGAGCCGACCTCGGGCCTCGACGTCTCGGTGCAGGCGACCATCCTGAACCTCTTCCTCGACCTGAAGCGCCGCTTCGACCTGACGTACGTGTTCATCTCCCACGACCTCTCGGTGGTGCGCATGATCTGCGACCGGGTGGCGGTCATGTATCTCGGCAAGGTGGTCGAGCTGGGCGAGACCGAGGCCGTGTTCTCGAGCCCCCGCCACCCCTACACGCGCTCGCTGCTGGCCGCGATCCCGACCATCGGCGAGGGACGCGTCACCGAGGACTTCTGGCTCGAGGGCGAGCCGCCCGACCCCGGCAACCTGCCCTCGGGCTGCCGCTTCCGCACGCGCTGCCACTTTGCCCGCGAGGCCTGCGCCGGCGCGGTGCCGCCGCTGGTCGAGAACCGGCCGAACCACGCCGACGCCTGCCTGTTCTCCGACGAGGTGGTCAGGGACAATGCCTGAGCCCGTCCCCGCCGCGACGCTGGTGACCGGCGCCGCCAGCGGCATCGGCCGCGCGCTGACCGACGCCCTGATCGCCGCGGGCGGCGCCGTCGTCGGCCTCGACCGCGCGCCGATGGACCCGGCCCCGGGCTTCCACCCGGTCCGGGCCGACCTCGCCGACCCGGCTTCCATCGGCCCCGCCGTCGAGGCCGCCTTCGCCGCCGCCCCCGCCCTCGACGCCCTGGTGAACTGCGCCGGCGTCTATCCGGTGACGCCCTTCCTCGACCTGGCGCTCGACGAATGGGACCAGGTGCTCGACATCAACCTGCGCGCGCCCTTCGCGCTCACCCAGGCGGTGGCGCGGCGCTGGGTGGCGGCGGGGACGCGGGCGGCGGTGGTGAACGTCGCCTCGACCTCCGCCGTACTGGCGCGGCCGGGCACGGCGCACTATGCCGCCTCGAAGGCGGGCCTCGTGCAGATGACCCGGGTGCTGGCGCTCGAGCTCGCCCCCCACGGCATCCGGGTCAACGCCATGGCGCCGGGCGTGGTGATGACCGACCGGGTGCGGGCGCAGGCCGCCGGCCCCGGTGCCGCCGAGCACCGGGCCAAGATGGCCCGCGTGCCCGCGCGGCGCGAGGCGACGCCCGCGGAGCTGGCGGGCGCCATCGCCTGGCTGCTCTCGCCCGCCGCGGCCTACTGCGTCGGCTCCGTGCTGACGCTCGACGGCGGCTACACGCTGGGCATCCCCTTCTACTGATCCGTGACATCCATCCAGCGCCCGGTAATCGCCGCGGCGGCCCCATGACGAGCAAGCAACGAAGAGGACGCATCGCCATGACGAGCACGCTCTTTTCACCGGTCCGGCTCGGCCCGCTCGAGCTCGGGAACCGCATCGTCGTCTCGTCCATGTGCCAGTACAGCGCCGTCGACGGGAGCATGACCGACTGGCACCTGATGCATCTTGGCCAGTTCGCCGTCTCGGGCGCCGCGCTGGTGTTCGTCGAGGCCACCGGGGTCGAGCCCGAGGGGCGGATCACGCCGGGCTGCACCGGTCTCTACTCCGACGCGAACGAGGCGGCGATGGCGCGCGTGATCCGGTTCTTCCGCGACTACGGCAACGCCCGCATCGGCATCCAGATCGGCCATGCCGGGCGCAAGGCGTCCGCGGACGTGCCCTGGCGGGGCGGCAGGCCGCTCGCCGCGGACCAGGGCGCCTGGCAGACGGTGGCGCCCTCGGCGATCCCCTTCGGGCCGGGCTGGCACGTGCCCGAGGCGATGACGCCCGCGACCATGCGGCGCGTGCGCGAGGGCTTCGTCGCGGCGGTGCGGCGCGCCGAGCGGCTGGGCTTCGACGCGCTCGAGCTGCACAGCGCCCACGGCTACCTGCTGCACAGCTTCCTCTCGCCCGTCTCGAACCGGCGCGACGACGCCTATGGCGGGAGCCTGGAGAACCGCATGCGCTTCCCGCTCGAGCTGTTCGACGCGGTGCGCGCGATCTGGCCGGCGGACCGGCCGCTCGGCGTGCGCTTCTCCGCCGCGGACTGGATCGAGGGCGGCTGGGACGTCGAGAGCTCGATCGCCTATGCCGAGGAGCTCAAGGCGCGCGGCTGCGACTTCGTCGACGTCTCGAGCGGCGGCGTGTCGCCCGAACAGAAGGTCGTCACCGGCCCCGGCTACCAGACCGGCTTTGCCGCCGAAATCCGCCGCGCCACCCGGCTGCCGACCATGTCGGTCGGCCAGATCACCGACCCCGAGCAGGCGGAGACGATCGTGCGCACCGGCCAGGCCGACATGGTCTCGCTGGCCCGCGCAATGCTGTTCGACCCGCGCTGGCCCTGGCACGCGGCGATGGCGCTGGGCGACAGCGCCGCCTTCCCGCCGCAGTACCAGCGCGCCCACGCCTCGCTGCTGGCCGAGCAGGCGATCGAGCCGCCGGCTCTGGCACGTTGAGTCACCGCGTTTGCTCGAAATCGTTTTAACGGATCGCGCCGGTGCGGCGCGCCCGGCGCACATCACTCACGTGATCTGCCTTGCAGATCATTGGGTTGGCCATGTGTGCACTGTGCACATCCGCCGCCGGGGGCCGGCCATATTCCTGCCCAAGCCGGGCGCTAGCCTCGCTTGGGATGCGCGTGCGGGGCCGGGGGGCCCCGCGGGGGAGCAAGGCATGGCAATACCGAGACCCGAGCACGTCGAGGAGGTGCTCAGCCTCCCCTTCGTCGTCATGTACTGGCCGATGATGGTCGGCACGCTGATCTTCTTCATCGCCCTGGCCCGCGGCCACACCTGGATCGCC
>DATKCQ010000125.1:0-4011 GCA_035513135.1 Thermohalobaculum sp. | reverse complement strand
GGAGACCGCCCATGTGGGAGCCCGCCACCGTCGCGCTGATCCTCGGCGCCTTCTTCGTCGCCGGATCGATCAAGGGGCTGATCGGCATGGGCCTGCCGGTGGTGACGCTGGCGATCCTCGCCTCGACCATCGGCGTGCGCGAGACGCTCACCGTGATGCTTATCCCGGGCATCGCCACCAACACCTGGCAGGCGCTGGCCGGGCCGGCCTTCCGCCCGTTGCTGCGGCGCATGTGGGGCTTCCTCGCCGCGGCCTGCCTCGGCATCTGGTTCGGCACCGCCATCCTCGCGGTGGCCCGCTCCGAGACGCTGATCGCGCTCGTGGGCGTGACCCTGACGCTCTACTCGGCGGTGGCGCTGCTGCGGATCGAGATGCCCCCGCCCGGACGGCACGAGCCCTGGATGTCGCCGCTGATGGGGGGCCTGGGCGGCGTGATGTTCGGCATGGCGGGCAACATGATCGTGCCGGGGATCCTGTATCTGCACGCGCTGCGCCTGCGGCGCGACACCTTCGTGCAGGCGCTCGGCATCACCTTCGTCACCATCACGCTGGCGCTCGGCACCTCGCTGACCGGGCGCGGGCTGATGACCACGGACCTCGCGCTGATGTCGGCGGCGGCGCTGGTGCCCACCGTGGCCGGGCTTGCGCTCGGCACCCGCTACCGCCACCATATCTCCGAGGCGCGCTTTCGAAAGATATTCCTGATCGCGCTGGTCGTCGTCGGCCTCGACATGCTGCGCCGCGTGCTGATCTGAAAGGGAGCCCGAGGGAAACCCGATGCCCGAGACCACCGTCGCCATCGCCGGCCTGGGCGCCATCGGCCTGCGCGTCGCCGGGGCGCTGGATGCGGGCGCCGTGCCGGGCCTGCGCCTGGTCGCCGTCTCGGCCCGCGACCGCGCGGGCGCGGCCGAGAAGCTGCGCGATTTCAGGGCGCCGCCCGAGATCGTCGGCCTCGGCGACCTGGCCGGGCTGGCCGAGGTGGTGGTCGAATGCGCGCCCGCGGCGGTGTTCGCCGAGGTCGCCGGGCCCGCCATCGAGCAGGGCCGCCTGCTGATGCCCCTCTCGGTCGCCGCGCTCATCGAGCGCATGGACCTGGTCGAGCGCGCGCACGCCACCGGCGCGCGCATCGTCGTGCCGACCGGCGCGCTGATCGGCCTCGACACCGTGCGCGCCATGGCCGAAGGCGAGATCGGCCGCGTCGTGCTCGAGACCCGCAAGCCGCCCACGGGTCTCGCCGGGGCGCCCTACCTGGTGGAGAACGACATCGACATCACCGGCCTGACCGAGCCCAAACAGGTGTTCCACGGCACCGCGCGCGAGGCCGCGCGCGGCTTCCCGGCGAACGTCAACGTCGCCGCGGCGCTGGCGCTCGCCGGCATCGGCCCCGAGCGCACCGAGGTCACCATCTGGGCCGACCCTTGGGTGAACCGCAACGTGCAGACGGTGACCATCGAGTCCGACGCCGGCGAGGCGACCATGACCATGCGCAACGTGCCCTCGGCCGGGAACCCCAAGACCGGGCGCATCGTCGCCCAGAGCGTGCTCGCCACGCTGCGCCGCCTGACCGCGCCGCTGGTCGTGGGCAGCTGACGCCTCAGCCGAGGGCGCGGATGCCCAGATACCCGCCCTCGCCGATGTCGCTCCATTCCCGGATCAGGTTTCGAAACGCCAGGTAGCTGCGGTAGGTCCGGCCGGAGAGCTCGTCGCCCGCACCCGCCTCGGCCACCACGTCCTCGCTGATCTCGGCGAAGGCCCTGAGCAGCGCGTCGTCGAACTTTCGAATCGCCACGCTCCCCTCCGCCCGCAGCCGGCGCAGCGCCAGGGCGTTGTTGGTGTTGAACTCGGCGAGCGAGGTGGCGTATTCGCTCGCCGCGGCCATCTCGATCAGGCGCCGGTCGCCGGCGTCGAAGCCGTCCCACACGCGCCTGTTGATGCCCAGCGTCAGGGCGGTGCCCGGCTCGTGCCAGGCGGGGTAGTAGTAGTGGCTGGCCACCTCGTGCAGGCCCATGGCGGTGTCGAGCCAGGGTCCGAGCCATTCGCAGGCGTCGATGGCGCCCGAGCGCAGCGACAGCATGATGTCCGAGCCCGGCAGCACCACCACGGTGGCGCCCAGGCGCCGCAGCACCTCGGCGCCGGGCTCGGTCATGCGGTAGCGCAGCCCCTTGAACCCCTCCAGCGAGGTGATCTCGTTGCGGAACCAGCCGCCCATCTGAATGCCGGTGCTCGAGCACAGCAGCGGCTTGACGTCGAACTGCGCGCCGATCTCGTCCCACAGCTCCTGCCCGCCGCCGAAGCGGACCCAGGCGAACAGCTCGTTCGCGGTCAGGCCGAACGGGACGCTGGAGAACAGGTGGAAGGCGGGCGATTTCGCCTCGAAGTAGCCGATGTGCGAGTGGAACATGTCGGCGACCCCGGACTGCACGGCGTCGAAGGTCTCGAATGGGCGCACCACGGCGCCGCCGGGCGTGACCTCGATCTCGATGCGCCCGTCGGATGCGTCGGCGACCGATTGCGCCAGCCGCCGCGCGCTGGGCAGCACGCCGGGGCCTTCCGGCCAGTCGGTCACCAGCGAGAACCGGCGCACGCCCTGCGCCACGGCCGGCGCCGGGAAGCCCAACGTCGCGCCGGCAGCCAGCCCCGCGCCGGCCAGAACGTCGCGCCGCCTCACGGGTTTGCGCATGGAATCGCCTCCGGTTTGCTTCAACGGGTCATCGGGCGGTATGTTAGCATGGAGCGATTTCGAGCGAAGCGGACTTGCTTCGCGACTCGGAAATCGCGGCAACGCAAAATGCTGGAGTCGTTCCGGTGATCCCTGAATCACCGGAACGACTCCAGCATAGCAGGCGCGGAAGTGCGGTTCAGCCGTGACCATACCGGAACCCGAAGGCACCAAGCACTCGGCGCGCCGGACCTGGAGTCTCGGGGTGCGCGCCCGGCTGCTGCTGGCGTTCGTCGCGATCACCGCCTTCGCCGTGCTGGCCGCCGTCGCCGGCATCTACGCCTTTCGCGAGGTCGGCGGCCGTCTCGAAATCATCGATGCGCGCGTTCCCCCGGCCCTCTCCGCGCTCGAGCTCTCGCGCTCGGCCGAGCGCATCATCGCCGCGGCGCCGGCGCTGCTGGCGGCACCCGACCGCAGCCGGCGCGACGCCATCACGGCCGAGCTCGCCGCCGAGGCCGGGCGCCTCAACGCCGGGCTTGCGGAGCTGAGGGACCAGGGCGCCGCGCTGGCGCCGCGCATGGAGATCGCGCCGCTCGTCGCCGCGCTCACCGCCAACCTCGCGAGCCTCGAGGAGCTGGTGGGGCGCCGGCTCGAGACCAGCGAGCGCATCCGGACGCTGCGCCGCGCCGCGTTCCGCGCCCGGGACGAGACGCAGCGGCTGCTCGTGCCCTGGCTCGAGGTCACGGGCAGCCGCATCGCGACGCTCGCCGCGGCGCGCGCGGCGGGCCCCGGCGACCCGCAACGCCAGCTTGCCGCGCTGATCGAGCTGCAGCGGCTGATGCGCACCGCGCAGGCGCGCGTCTCGGCCGTCGCCGACATGCTGGCCGAGGCCTCCACCGCCGAGGAGGCGGCGCGGCTGCCGATCCTCGCCTTCCAGCTCGGCCTGGCGCTGCGCGATCTGGAGGCGGCGGCGGCCGGGCTCGACCCGCGGCTGCGCCCGCTGTTCCTCGAGCAGGCGGCGCAGCTGCGCCGGTTCGCCGAGGGGCCGGACACCATATCCGAGGCGCGTGAGCGCGAACTGGCGCTGGTCGCGCAGGGCGAGGCGCTGCTCGCCGAGACCGGGCGGCTGTCGGGGCAGCTCACCGAAGCGGTCGACCGGCTGGGCGGCGCGGCCAAGCGCGACATCGGCGCGGCGGTCCGCGACGCGCTCGCGGTGCAGCGGCTGAGCACGCGCGCCCTCGTCGTCGTGGTGGCGCTGAGCCTCGTCACCTCGGCGCTGATCGTCTGGCTCTATGTGGGGCGCAACATCGTGCGCCGCCTCACCGGGCTCGGCGACAGCATGCTCGCCATCG